>JBAQME010000042.1:0-5751 GCA_049302535.1 Methylotenera sp. | reverse complement strand
CTGCAGATGCGTACCGAGAGTTTCTGGCGCAAAGCGGCTTGGGTGTAAAAATCAATGCGGACTTAGAAAAGTTAAACATAGATGATACTCTGGCGTTGGCAATCTGCGGCAAAAAAGTGCGTGAATGGATTATGGCCGCACCGTTTCCTGCAGCCCTGGAAAAAGCAATTGCTGAAAATTACGAAATTCTCACAGCGAAATCCGGTAACGGCGCTACATTTGCCGTGCGTTCATCAGCCACGGCCGAAGATCTGCCAGACGCTTCATTTGCCGGTCAGCAGGAATCTTTCCTTAACATTCATGGTTTGGATAATATATTGCACGCCATTAAAGAAGTATTTGCTTCTTTATATAATGACCGCGCAATTTCATACCGCGTGCACAAAGGTTTTGTACATGCCGATGTAGCACTGTCTGCCGGCGTACAGCAGATGGTGCGCAGTGATATTGGCTGTGCTGGTGTAATGTTCACCATCGACACTGAATCAGGCTTTAAGGATGTCGTATTTATTACTTCATCTTACGGCTTGGGTGAAACTGTAGTGCAAGGTGCGGTGAACCCTGACGAATTCTATGTACATAAACCAACCCTGGCACAAGGCAAACCTTCAATCGTGCGCCGCACCATGGGTTCAAAACTCATCAAAATGGTGTTTACCGATGCCACGCAAGCTGGTAAAAGTACCCATACCGTTGAGGTAGACGCAGTTGATAGCGACCGTTACTCACTTTCTAACGAAGATGTTTTAGAGTTAGCGCGTTACGCCATGACCATTGAAGCGCACTATGGCTGTCCAATGGATATTGAATGGGGCAAGAACGGCGTAGACAACAAACTATACATTCTGCAAGCGCGCCCGGAAACAGTTAAATCACAAGAATCAGCCAGCAATGTAACTGAAACCTTTAAACTGCATAAACACAGTGAAAAACCATTGGTCGTTGGCCGCGCCGTAACACAGAAAGTGGGCGTTGGCCCAGTGCGCATCGTACTGGACCCTGCTGAGATGCATCTGGTGCAGCCAGGCGATGTACTTGTTGCCGACATGACAGACCCGAACTGGGAGCCGGTGATGAAGCGCGCAAGTGCCTTGGTGACCAATCGCGGTGGCCGCACCTGTCACGCCGCAATTATTGCGCGTGAACTGGGTATCCCGGCAATTGTAGGCGCAGTCAATGCGACCGATGTACTGCGCGAAGGCGAAACCGTTACCGTATCGTGTGCTGAAGGTGAATCTGGCTTTGTTTACCATGGCGCGATGGAATTTGATGTGAGCAGCCAGGCTGCTGCTGCACTCACAGCAGCCCCATGCAAAATCATGATGAACGTGGGCAATCCTGACATGGCATTCAGCTTTGCAAAAACACCGAATGATGGCGTAGGTTTGGCACGCCTGGAATTCGTAATTAACAACATGGTAGGCATTCACCCGAAAGCAATTTTGAACGTGGATGCAATGCCGGCAGCCATTCAAACTACGATTAAAAACCGTGCACGCGGCTATGCAAGTCCTAAACAGTTCTACATTGATAAAGTAGCTGAAGGCGTTGCGACCATTGCTGCCGCTTTTTATCCAAAACCAGTGATTGTACGTACTTCAGATTTTAAATCTAACGAGTACAAAAAGTTGGTAGGCGGTGAGATTTACGAACCGGATGAAGAAAACCCGATGATCGGTTTCCGCGGTGCAGCGCGCTACATGGCTGAAGACTTTAAAGAGTGCTTTGCCATGGAATGCGCAGCCATGAAAAAAGTCCGCGACGAAATGGGCTTAACCAACGTTGAGTTGATGCTGCCGTTCGTACGCACTTTGGATGAAGCCAAGGCCGTGACCGAAATTATGGCTGCCAATGGCCTCAAACGCGGTGAAAATGGCTTGCGCCTAATCATGATGTGTGAAATTCCATCAAACGCATTGTTGGCCGAGCAGTTCCTGCATTACTTTGACGGCTTCTCAATCGGCTCTAACGACCTTACTCAGTTAACATTAGGTATGGACCGCGACTCAGGTATCCTGGCTGACGGTTTTGATGAACGTAACGATGCAGTAAAAGTATTGCTGAAAATGGCAATCAGCACCTGTAACCGCCTCGGCAAATATGTTGGTATCTGTGGACAAGGCCCATCAGACCATCCTGACTTTGCAGAGTGGCTGGTAGCTGAAGGCATCCAATCAATATCATTGAACCCGGATACCGTAGTTGCTACCTGGCAGCGGCTGACCAAGAAATAGTCTAACCTTAAACTGGATAATTGGACATGCTGAATCGTACCGTATTCTTCATTTCAGACGGCACTGGCATCACGGCAGGCTCTTTGGGTAAATTACTGGAGCACTTTCCCAGTACGCACTTCACTCAGGAACGCCTGCCGTTTACCAACACGCCAGAGAAAATCAAACTGGCGCAAGATGCCATATTGCACGCCACTGAAGTAGATGGCGGGCGGCCGGTAGTGATTATGTCCTTAGGTGATATAACGTTACGTAACACCCTGAAACAAAGTAATGCCTACTTTATTGACCTATTCACCACATTCATTGACCCGCTTGGTCTAGAACTCAACCAAAGCCCGCTCACAGGTGCAGGTATCGCGCATAGCGTAATGGGCAGCAGCTATAACGAGCGGATGGAAGCAGTCAACTTTACGCTCCACCATGATGATGGCATGACCAATTCAGGCCTGGAGCAAGCTGAAGTTATTCTGATTGGTGTCTCAAGGTGCGGTAAAACGCCTACCAGCGTCTATCTGGCGATGCAATTCGGCATCAAGGCTGCCAACTACCCGCTCATCCCTGAAGACTTTGAACGTGGCGCCCTGCCTCAGGCGCTAAACCAGCATTTGAATAAAACCTTTGGTTTGACCATTAAACCGGAACGTTTACATGCAGTCCGCAACGAGCGCAGGGCCGGTAGTTTTTACGCCTCTCTGGAAAACTGCCGTAATGAGATTGCTACAGCAGAAAATCTCATGCGCAATGCAGGTATTCCATGGGCCGATTCAACCAGCCGTTCTGTAGAAGAGCTATCCGCTATTATTTTAGATAGAATCCGGCACCCTGCTAAATAATTAATAAATAGTTTAATTCCAGATAGTTGACGCTATCAAAACGCAGAGAATAAAAAAGGCACCTGATAAAGTGCCTTTTTGATGTTGAATTCGCTTTATATCAATATTGAGGTTTACTTCAAACTTGGTTTGATTTTACTCACGATCTCAACCGCATCAGGTTTTACATCACTGCTAAACGCATAAACCTCATTAGCACCGGGCAAAATCACATATTTAAAGAAATTCCATGATGGTGACTGCATCGTTTTAACCACAAGTTGCTTATAAAATGGATTTGCACTCTCCCCAGTCACGGAAGTTTTGGTTACCATCGGAAACTTGACTGAATAAGTGAGTTTACAAAAATCAGCAATTTGTTTATCGGTGCCCGGTTCCTGCCTAAAGTCATTGGATGGGAAACCAATGACTAACAACCCCTTATCTTTATACTTGCTATACAAAGCTTCCAGCGCTTCAAATTGTGGCGTAAAACCACATTTACTCGCCGTATTCACTACCAGAATCGGTTTATCCTGGTAGTCACAGAGATTAATTTTTCCACCCTGCAAAGTTGAGAATTGATGATTATAAAATTCAGAACATGCTGCGTTAGCCATATGCGACCCCAATAACAAAATTACTGAAAACACCAGTTTTTGACTTAACTTTGATACACCCCGAAATTTACTCATATTCACTCACTTTTATTTTCATTGCGTATTAACGCTAGACTGCTGATACACAATAAAATTCCTGGGAATGAAATTTAATGCTTTAAATACTCGACTAAGGCAACGCCGATTGCCGCCATCAATAAAGCGCCAAACACATGGCTGCATGCATGCACGGTTGCCAGGAAATATTCATGCTTGTGCAGCAAGGACAAACTTTCACCTGTAAACGCCGAGAAAGTAGTGAGACCGCCCAAAAAACCCGTAGTCACAAACAAACGTAAAGTTGGGTTATCCAGACTACCTAGGCCGATCAATCCCATCGCCGCACCCATCAATAAACCACCACTTAAATTAGCCAAAAGCGTGCCCAAAGGAAAGCTAGGCAGGATTGCGTTGAAGGCAATTCCAACCCCCCATCTACACCAGGCACCTAATACGGCGCCCGCGCCAATGGCTAAAGTATTCATAAAATTTATAGCAGAATTCATCTTGTTCAGTCCGCACCATCATGTTCGTATAGTAAAATTATTGAAAACCGACTTATTGTAAACCAACGAAGTGTTGAACACTCATCATAGAACTTTAACGAGAAAACCATGCCAATGAAAGTATTATTTGTCAGCTCTGAAGTTTTTCCACTGATTAAGACTGGCGGCCTGGCTGATGTAAGTGGCTCACTACCAGCGGCCCTTCAAGGCTTGGGTGTAGATATTCGTATTCTCATACCTGGCTACCCATCCGTACTCGAACAACTCACTGACCTGCAAGTAATCGCCACAATCAATCATCTACCCCATATTGATCATGCAGAGCTATTGCTTGGTACGGTTAAGGACACGCAGGTAGAAGTCTTTGTAATCAAATCCGCCAGCCTCTATGAGCGCGATGGAGGCCCCTACGCCGATGCGCATGGACTTGAGTGGCACGATAACCCGATACGCTTTGGCGTACTATCTAAAGTGGCTGCCATTTTGGCCAGCGGCCATTCGCCCATTGCTGATTGGCACCCCGACATCGTACATTGCAATGACTGGCAGGCTGGTTTAGCACCTGCCTATATGAAACTTACCGAGCATAGCCAAGCCAAGTCGATCATCAGCCTGCACAATATGGCTTTTCAAGGCTGCTTTCCGCCACAATGGGTTGAAACATTAGGGTTACCGAGCTCCGGCTTCAGCATTGAAGGATTTGAATATCACGGCCAATTGTCATTTTTGAAAGCAGGGATTTTTTATGCGGATGCAATATCCACAGTGAGTCCGCGCTATGCAAAAGAAATTCAAACCGCCACTTTCGGTTTTGGCCTGGAAGGCTTGTTAACAAACCGCGGCGACGAAATCAAAGGTATCCTGAACGGGATTGAAACGGATGAGTGGAACCCTGAAACAGACAAATACCTGACCAAAAATTACAGCAGCAAAGATCTCGCCGGTAAACAGCAGGTAAAAGCTGCATTGCAGCACAGATTAGGGCTCAATATTGATGCGAACGCACCATTGTTGGGCGTCGTCAGCCGGCTGACTTATCAAAAAGGGCTGGATATGCTGCTGCCTAATCTGCAAACTTTAATAGACCAGGGCTGCCAGTTTGCACTGCTCGGCGGAGGGGAAATCGGGCTGGAAACGGCATTTCAAAACCTGGCCACTCAGAATCCTGGCCGCGTCAGCGTGACCATCGGTTATAACGAACCGCTGTCACACCAGATTATGGCAGGCTGCGATATGTTCATCATGCCTTCGCGCTTTGAGCCTTGCGGTTTAAACCAGCTCTACGGCCTGGCATACGGCACACCGCCAGTCGTCAATGCCACGGGCGGCCTTGCCGACTCGATCATTGATAGCAATAGTGCCCACATTGAAAATAAAACTGCGAATGGGTTCGTGATGGTAGAAGCAAGTGCAGATGGACTACTGGCATGCATCAAACGCGCCCTGGAAATATTCCTGCACGATAAAGCAGCATGGCTTCAAATTCAAAATACCGGAATGACGCAAAACCTAAGCTGGGATAAAAGTGCGCAGGAAT
>JBAQME010000041.1:0-24297 GCA_049302535.1 Methylotenera sp. | reverse complement strand
TTTCGAAATATTTTTTTCTAGTTAAAATCGACTATATTTCTGCTACGTATCGCCAACTTGTTTCGTCAGCGAAGGCGCGCATTTTACAGAGCTTTTAATTCTCGTCAAGACTAATTTCGAAATATTTCTAATTAATTTTGATTGTATTTTTTATTGCGCTTTTTATTGCTTTATTTACTGCCTTTTATTGCACTTCGCTAAGTTGTTTCGTTAGCGAAGGCGCGCATTCTACAGGGGTTATAAGTTTGGTCAAGCCGTTATTTACACTGTTACACAATTGTTACATTTGCAAATTTACGCTTACCCACTTGTGCAATTACAGTAGTCCCTTTATTCAGCATAATTGTCTTGTCCGAGACTTTCTCGCCGTCCAGTTTAATACCACCCTGCTCTATCGCCCTGAAGGCTTCAGAAGTGCTGGCAACCAGTCCGGCAAGCTTGAGTAGTTGCGCGACCCCCACACTGTCACCATCTATAACCACCTCAATTTCCGGCACGTCCTCGGGAATACCGCCTTTTGACCGCGTTTGAAAATCAACCAGCGCCTTTTCAGCGTCAGCCTGACTATGAAAGCGCGAAACGATCTCCTGCGCGAAATGTACTTTAACATCCCGCGGATTGCTGCCTGCAGCAACGTCAGCTTTCCATTTCGCTATCGTTTCTAAAGATTCAAATGACAGTAACTCTATATAACGCCACATCAATTCGTCCGAAATCGACATGATTTTTGCAAATATCACTTCTGGCGCTTCCGCAATACCTATATAGTTGCCCAGAGATTTAGACATTTTATTAACGCCATCCAAACCCTCCAACAAGGGCATAGTCAATACACACTGCTGGCTCTGACCTGCCTGTTTTTGCAGTTCACGTCCCATCAATAGATTGAATTTCTGGTCCGTACCACCCAGCTCCACATCAGCCTTAAGTGCGACTGAATCATAGCCTTGCAACAATGGATATAAGAATTCATGGATAGCAATCGCTTGATTACCTTTAAAGCGCTTGGTGAAATCATCACGCTCCAGCATGCGCGCAACGGTATAACTAGCCGCCAATTTAAGCATGCCTGCGGCGCCGAGCTCATTAAGCCACTTGGAGTTGAAAACCACCTCCGTTTGTTCCGGCTTAAGAATCTTGAATACTTGTGCAGCATAGGATTTAGCATTCTCCTGCACCTGCTCTGCTGTTAAAGGTGGGCGCGTTGTGCTTTTCCCGGTTGGGTCGCCGATCATGCCGGTGAAATCACCAATCAAAAATAACACATGATGACCCAGCTCCTGAAATTGACGCAGCTTATTGATGAGCACGGTATGACCTAGGTGCAGGTCTGGCGCAGTCGGATCAAAACCCGCTTTAATTCTAAGCGGTTTACCTTTTTTAAGCTTTTCTATTAATTCCACCTCGATTAAAAGCTCGTCTGCCCCTCGCTTAATCACTGCAAGCTGTTGGTTAATGTCAATATTCACGTCTTTTACATCCTTAAACTATATTATTTTTACAGCTCATTTACTTGTTTTAATTAAGTTTTCTGTTAGTATTTGGGGCCGTATCAAATTTTAAAAGGTAAGCCCGTGGATATTAACGAGCTCAATCAAAGCAATTCAACTCAAACTTCTATTTTAGCGCAAAACGCAGACAAAGCTGAACGTAAGCTTAAATTACGCTGGATTTTAGCAATCTCATGTTTACCGTTATTTGGTATTTATGCGGCTTTCGGTATTGCACCTCAAACCTTGACGGGCAGCATTTCAACTGAATCAGTAATAGAAGAGATTGCTTTACCTGACACCAGCGAGATTACAAACCTAAGCAATAATGTAGAACAGAATTTTTGGTATAAGGACACTGTACGTCGTGATGACACCTTACAGAGCGTGTTATCCCGCCTCAACATCCGCAACCGCGATGCGCAGGAATTTATCCGCACCGATCAAACAGCTAGCGAAGTCGCAAAATCACTCGTCCCAGGCAAGCAGATAGAAGCCGAAACAGACATCGATGGCAATTTAATTGCCTTTGAATACCAATTAAATGCCGACCAATTCATCACTGTTCGCAAAACTGCTGCGGGTTATGAAGCTAATAAATTAACGCGCCAGCTTGAAGTGCGCCCTATATTAGGATCAGCAGAAATCAAAAGTTCATTATTTGGCGCTACGGATGATGCCAATATTCCTGACCATGTTGCTATTCAACTGGCTGACATCTTTGAAAGTGAAATTGATTTTCATACAGACTTACGCCGTGGCGACCACTTTAATGTGATTTACGAAGGCCATTACAATCAAGGTGAATTGCTGAAAACTGGCGACGTTTTGGCGGCTGAGTTCGTCAATAATGGCAAAACTTACCGTGCCATAGGGTATCGTGGACGTGATAACCAAATGCAATATTACACGCCGGATGGCAAAAGCCTGCACAAGTCTTTTCTGCGCTCACCACTGGAGTTCACCCGTGTAAGTTCCGGCTTTAGCCTGGCACGGTTTCATCCTGTTTTACAACGCATCAGAGCACACAAAGGCGTGGATATGGCAGCGCCCACTGGCACTCGTGTCAAGGCTTCTGGTGATGCTGTAGTTGACTTTGTGGGGCAAAAAGGTGGCTACGGCAATGTGATTGTGCTTAAGCACAACAATGGCGTCAGTACTGTATACGGTCATCTTTCGCGTTTTGCCGCCGGGTTGCATCGCGGGGCAAAAGTCGCACAAGGCGAAGTAATCGGCTTTGTTGGAATGACTGGCGTAGCAACTGGCCCACATTTGCATTATGAGTTTTTGCTAAATGGTCAACACCGCGACCCGATGACTGTTGCCTTACCTAAAGCCAACGCAATTGAAGCCAGCAACAAAGCCGAGTTTGATGGCATCAGCAATCAACTTACCACTCAACTTAGACTGCTAGGCACAAGCAACATCGCTGCACTAGATTAACGTATTCATAAACGATATATATTCCTATGGCTGGCGAGCTTTTCATCGGGTTGATGTCGGGCACCAGCCTGGATGGTGTCGATGCAGCACTTGTTGAGTTCAACCATAAACAGCAACCACGCGTTTTAAATACCCACTTTGTAGCTTATCCAGCCGTATTACGTGCTGAAATTTTAGCACTGCAACACCCCACCGAAAATGAGCTGGAAACAACAGCTCTCATGGGCAATACATTGGCAAAACTATATGCCGATGCCGTCAATCAACTGCTCCATTCTGCAAAACTTTCCCCCGGCGCCATTGCTGCCATCGGCTGCCATGGCCAGACTATACGGCATCGCCCTGAATTAGGGTTTACGTTGCAAATAGGCAACCCTGCTTTACTGGCCGAACTCACAGGCATTACGGTAGTAGCGGATTTCAGGAGCCGGGACATTGCCGCAGGCGGTCAAGGCGCGCCATTAGTCCCCGCTTTTCACAAAGCGCTTTTCGCACATGATAAAGTCAATCGTGCCGTCATTAATATTGGCGGCATCGCCAACATTACCTACCTTGCACGCACAGGTGAAATATTTGGTTTTGACTCAGGTCCCGGCAACATGCTGCTAGACGCATGGATTAAGCAGCACCTGAATTTAGATTATGATGCTGATGGTGCCTGGGCCGCTACCGGCAATATAATTGATCCGCTATTATCCAAGATGCTAACAGATCCTTATTTTTCATTAACACCTCCCAAAAGTACAGGCCGGGACTTGTTCAACAACAAATGGCTCAATGCACACTTAACCAACAATAGTTATCAGCCCAATGATGTAGCACGCACCTTGGTAGCGCTTACAGCGCACACTATTTACAATGCACTGATGGAACATTGTGGCACGGTAGATGAAGTGTATTTATGTGGCGGTGGCGCAAAAAACAGTTTATTAAAACATCATTTACAAGTGCTGTTAGGTGACATAACGCTCACGATCACCGATGACTTGGGGATTAGCGTTGACTGGGCAGAGGCCGTTGCATTTGCATGGCTGGCAAGACAATGCCTGAATCGGCAAACCACTAACCTGCCTGAAGTCACCGGTGCAAAGGGCGCCCGTATATTAGGAGCAATCTACCAAGCCTAGAAAACACTAATCGTTCATCAGAATGCATCGATAAAGTATAATCGCTATAAATGACAATTTTAATTGTAGAAATGCTATGAAACAAAAACCTACCAAAGTAACGCTAAATTTCGATAATGGGACAGCGCCTATTGAATTACCAATACTTGCAGGTAGTTTGGGCAATGATGTCATTGATATTAGAACTTTAGGCAAGCATGGCGTATTTACCTATGACCCAGGCTTTATGTCTACTGCAGCGTGCAATTCCAACATCACGTTTATTGATGGTGAAAAAGGCTTGCTCTACCATCGCGGCTACCCGATAGAACAACTCGCTGAACACTGTGATTATTTGGAAGTTGCCTATCTGTTGATGCATGGCGAACTGCCAAACGCAGCTGAAAAAAAACAATTTACCGACACCATTAGCGGTAGCACCATGCTGCACGACCAACTCAACAATATTTTCCGTGGGTTCAGGCGTGACGCGCACCCGATGGCAGTCATGGTGGGCGTTGTCGGTTCATTATCAGCTTTCTATTTTGACTCCATGGATATTCATGATGCGCAACATCGTGAATTATCCGCACATCGCTTATTGGCTAAAGTACCAACCATTGCAGCATGGAGCTATAAATACAATTTGGGTCAGCCATTTATGTACCCGCAAAATCATCTGAATTATGCGGAAAACTTTATGCACATGATGTTTGCAACACCATGTGAAAAATACGAACCTAACCCGATTTTAGCAAAAGCTTTTGAACGTATTTTAATCCTGCATGCTGACCATGAGCAGAATGCTTCCACTTCCACTGTACGTCTCGTAGGCTCCAGCGGTGCCAATCCGTTCGCCTGCATTTCAGCTGGTATTGCATCGCTTTGGGGGCCTGCACATGGCGGCGCCAATGAAGCAACGCTGAATATGCTGGAAGAAATAGGCGATATTTCACGCATCGGTGAATTTATTAAACGCGCAAAAGATAAAACCGACAGCTTCCGTTTGATGGGTTTTGGTCACCGCGTGTATCGCAACATGGATCCACGTGCCGCTATTATGCGCAAAACTTGTCATGAAGTCCTGAATGAACTGGGCCTAAATGATGATCCGATGTTTAAACTGGCAATGGAACTTGAGAAAATCGCGCTGGAAGATGAGTATTTCGTCTCACGCAAACTTTACCCGAATGTAGATTTTTATTCTGGTATTGTAATGCGTGCGATGGGCATACCTAACAGCATGTTTACGGCTATTTTCGCAATGGCGAGAACAGCAGGCTGGGTTGCACAGTGGTCTGAAATGCACTCTGACCCTGAAGCCAAGATTGGCCGTCCACGCCAGCTTTACACTGGCGAAACGAGACGTGAGCTTGTACCGATAGCGAAACGTTAATTAAACTCAACCAGTTATCAATGTAACACTCACAAAAAAGCCAAGCAGAAACTGCTTGGCTTTTTTGATTTACGATACTTCAACTAGCTGAAGCCGGGCTAAATTACACCGAAAATGATGAGCCGCAGCCACAAGTCGTTTGTGCATTCGGGTTGCGAATCACAAATTGAGAGCCTTGCAGGCTATCTTGATAATCAATTTCTGCACCCATTAAATATTGCAAGCTCATCGGGTCAATTAATAAAGTCACTGTGTCTTTTTGCACTTGTGTATCGTCCTCATTCACCTCTTCTTCAAAAGTGAACCCGTATTGAAAACCAGAACAACCACCGCCGCTTACGAACACGCGTAGTTTAAGATCTGGTGAACCTTCTTCTTCAATCAGCTCTTTAACTTTTTTAGCCGCATTATCGGTAAAAACTAAAGGTGAAGGGATGTCTACTTCTTGTATACCTGCTGCTGTACTCATGTTGTACTCCTAAATTTTTCAATAAATCCGTTGTGCCACTGTAGGCCACTGTGGCCAGTCCACGCAATAACAAACATTTTATGCTTAAACTTATTCCGTATGGTCACCTAAATATACCAGCTTACCTTCAATGACTGCACCGGTATGCATCTCCAGGGAGTTGTAATACACATCCCCCGTAATACGCGCTTTGGTTTGTAACTCAATAAACTGGTTTGCTTTAACCGGGCCAACCACCGTGCCATTAATAACAACTTTCGAAGCGGTAATAGCACCCTCTATACGACCATGCTCACTGAGTATTAGTGTGCTTGGATTGTCATTTGGTTCAGTAATGGCACCAAGTACCGTACCATCAATACGTAAACCGCCGGAAAAATGGATATTACCTTCAACGCGTGTTTCCGCTCCAATCAGGGTATCAATACTATTTTGGACTCTATTACTTTTCTTAAAAAACACATTGATTCCTTTCGCCTTAGCGATTTGCCAATCCACTACTTCTATTAAGTAAAACTATCATTAGTCACCGCTTGCCGTTCAGCATATTCTTATAAAAAATCAAATCTTCCTTGATATGTATATTTTCATCCTGCACGCTATTCAATTCTTTCGTCAAATTGCTTTGAGCTGCCTGCTCAATTTGCAATTGGCGCTCGACTTGAATAATCTTGGTATGCAAGGTTTGATTTTCAAGTGTAGCCTGCCGAAACTTTTCATGGATATTTTCGCCGCCTGTAAGTTGCCAATAGGCAAATGAATACCCTAACACCACATACAGCGCGGTAACACTCCATTGAAAATACCATGGACGCTTGGAACGTACTGCAACCTGCTTTGCAGTTAATCCAAAATGCCTCCGAATGCGTCTTCTAACAGGTTTCATTCAATAGCGTTCCGTTTTGGAAGTTGTGCCGCTAGGGCAATAGCGGCACAACTTCCAATCCGGCAGTTTCCGGTAAGTTAAACATAATATTCATATTCTGCACAGCCTGGCCAGCAGCACCTTTTACCAAATTATCCTGCACCACCACCAGTGTTAAATAACCTGCTTGCGCCTGCTGATGTAAAGCAATGCGAATTTGATTTGATCCGCGAACTGAACGGGTTTCCGGCAAGCTTCCCGCCGGCATCACATCTACAAAACGTTCATGCTGATAGCGTTGCTCGTATAAAGCTTGCAAATCTACTGCATTCGCCTTTTCGGATAGTTTAACGTAAATGGTAGACAGCATGCCACGAATCATCGGTATTAAATGCGGTACAAAAATAAATTGCAAGTCGGCGCCCGCCATTTGGGTGAGCTGCGCATGAATTTCCGGATGATGCCGATGACCAGCCACGCCGTATGCTTTCATGCTGTCGCTTGCTTCTGCGAACAGCGTCGCCACTTCGGCTTTCCTGCCTGCACCGGAAACACCGGATTTAGAATCTGCAATTATCGGAGCAGAAAAATCAATAAAACCCTGTTCCAGCAACGGAGCCAAGCCAAGCAATACTGTTGTCGGGTAACAGCCAGGATTACCGATTACCCGAGCTGATTTAATTTTTTCGCGATAAAGCTCGGGAATGCCATAAACAGCATTACTCAAAATATCAGGACAACCATGTGGCATTTTGTACCACTTTTCAAAAACCGCTTTATCTTGCAGCCGGAAGTCCGCCGCCAGATCAATAACCTTCACATTCGCATCCAGTAAAGCCTGCGCCTGGCTCATGGCAACACCATGTGGCGTTGCAAAAAACACCACATCACAAGTACTTAAATTTGAACTGGCTGGGTCGGTAAAGGCTAAATCAACATAACCCCGCAAGCTGGGGAACATATCCGCTACTGGCAAACCGGCTTCTCCACGTGAGGTAATTGCCGTCAATTCCACATGCGGATGTACCGCCAACAGACGTAACAACTCCACACCAGTGTAGCCGGTACCACCAACGATACCTATTTTTATTTTTTTAATTGCCATATTGTTTAAAAAAACTCATTGTTCAGATTATAAGCCCACTATCTTTTTCATCCAATAAAAAAGGCCGCCAAAGCGACCTTTTTATATTCACCCGCTAAAGCATTAGCGTTTAGAGAATTGTTTACGACGGCGCGCTTTGCGTAGACCCACTTTTTTACGCTCAACTTCACGTGCATCGCGTGTCACGAAACCTGCATGTGACAAGGCACTTTTTAACGCTGCATCATAGTCAATCAAAGCACGTGTAATACCATGACGTACTGCACCAGCTTGACCAGACTCACCGCCACCAATCACGTTTACCATGATGTCGAAGCTAGCTGTATTGTTAGTTAACTCTAGTGGTTGACGCAAAATCATGCGTGATGTCACACGTGAGAAATACTCGTCAACCGGCTTGTCATTAACAATGATGTTGCCTTTACCTGATTTCAAGAACACGCGCGCGACTGAGCTTTTGCGGCGGCCTGTACCATAATTATATTTACCAATCATTTTTTATCCTTAGATGGTCAATGTTTGCGGTTGTTGTGCCGCATGGTCATGCGTACTGCCAGCATAAACCTTCAATTTTTTGATCATGGCATAACCTAAAGGACCTTTAGGCAACATGCCTTTTACTGCTTTTTCCAATGCACGACCTGGGAAACGGTCTTGCATTTTTGAGAATGTTGTTGTGCTGATACCACCTGGGTAACCAGAGTGGCTATGGTAAAGCTTGCCATCAGCTTTATTACCAGTCACTTTTAATTTGTCTGCATTAATCACGACAATATAATCACCAGTATCAACGTGAGGCGTATAAATGGTTTTATGTTTGCCGCGTAAACGGTGTGCAACTGCGCTAGCTAAACGGCCTAGCACTAGGTCTGTGGCATCAACCACAAACCAGTCGCGCTTCACTTCATGTGATTTTGCTGAAAAGGTTTTCATCGTGTTACCAATACTATGAGCTAAAAAAATTAAGAGGCGGATTTTATGCCAAAGCAATACGTTCTGTCAAACACAATTACATTGCTAATTGAGTTTTTTACTAAATTTATCAATATAGATACTTAAAATCATCACATCGGTTGCCATTGACACATACTATGTGTTCACTCATGCCGCAGATATTTAGAATTAAACTACTAATTTATTCAGAATCTTATAAAACCAATAATAGCACACCAAATGTAATACATACCAAAAGCATTTGGCGACAAATGATGCTCATAACAATTTGAAAATAAACATATTATGAGATTTAATCTACATCCGCGACTGGCAAGTGAAAATCAAAAAAGAAAAATGCTAAATAAATAGAGTGGGATTAACCTGTTTATAAGTAAGACATCAAGATAAGACCGGCCATAAATGCCAGCCGTAAATGTTGGCCAAATAATGTGCACCCACACCCGCAAATACCGATAATCCAAACCAGTTATTGCCTAAAAAGGCTTTAAAGCAGTTTTTTCTGTCGCGTGCCTTTATTAAAAAGTAATGATGAACAGCAACGCTGGTAGCTAATACTAGCCCCGCGTAGTACGCAACCCCCATCGACAACTGATAACCTGCGATTACCAATAGCAACAAGGTAATGGCATAGCTTAGCATCACCGCAACAACATCAAAGCGGCCAAAAGTAATTGCAGAAGACTTGATGCCGATTTTCAAATCATCTTCACGATCCACCATTGCATATTCAGTATCATAAGCAATTGCCCAAAACACATTTGCCAATAACAAAACCCATGCAACTTTAGGAATATTGTTATTAATAGCAGCAAAAGCCATGGGAATACCAAAGCCAAAAGCGATGCCTAAATACGCCTGCGGCATTGCAAAAAAACGCTTGGTTAATGGATAGGTAACTGCTAAAAATAACGCCAGAACCGATAATTTAACTGTCAGGATATTCAGCAGATTCACCAATCCGAATGCCACCAGACTTAGAACAGCTGCTAATAGATATGCCTCTTTTTTACTCACCTCATTATTAGGCAAAGGGCGATATTGCGTACGTTCAACCAACCCATCAAACCGGTGATCGGCAATATCGTTCATGACACATCCTGCGCTACGCATTAGCACCGTACCTGTGACAAATATCAGCACCACAATCCAATCAGGCTTACCGTGACCCGCGATCAGCAATGCCCATAAAGTTGGCCACAGCAACAGTAAAATACCAATCGGCTTATCCAGCCGCATTAAACGTTCATAGATATCTATTTTTTTACTTATTTCCGTTATGTTCATTGCGTTAATTCAGGCTTTAAAATCTTGGGATTAATCTCATGCGCCGGCAACCAGATGCGGTAAGAAAACCTCGGTGACCATTATATTAGCGCAGTTCAAACTAAATACGGAACGTCGCGCCCATAAAAAGGCGGGCTTATCCGTCAGGTATCGCGCAGCACTACGATATAAAGCATGATTAGGTGATAATTTTTTGTAACTGAGTGGTGTGCGCTTTACTTTGGGATTTGCAAATAACACCGCACCCAGCGGTTTGTTGCCTAACGTACCCAACCTACGCCATTCTCCGTATAAGCTTTTACGTGGCAAAATACTTTGTGCAAATACAACAGGCAGACCGTTACCATACAGCAATACTTCACGTCGTAAGACAGTATTATCAGTTGCCAGATGCAACAGGTTAGCCTCGTCTTGCGTTGATTTTGCATATTTAACCATTAGCGATTTAACAGAAAAATTACTATATCGTTGCTGAAGCCGCGCGGTAAGTGAGCCTTTTTCTATCAGCAAAACGTGATAAGGATGACTTAGAAACGGCTTTACAAGCCAATGATGACGAGTTTGCGAGGATATTTTATCAATTTTCACGTCGTAAATTATCGCACAGAGCTACAAGTTTCACAGTAAACGCCAAAAGCGTTTACTGTATTCTTTTCTACTTGATTTTTTTGCCACTCACGAATTCTCAGTCGCAACCACCCGATTAAACTTTTACCAACTCACTCGCACTGCTCATCCACCTATCCAAATGCTGCTCAACCTCAGCCGGATATTGTTTTAACAGCTTGTCGGCCACACTCTTTGCCGCTTCCAGCAAATCCACATCGCGCTCCAAATCGGCAATTTTTAGCATGGGCACCCCGCTTTGGCGCACGCCTAGCAGCTCACCCGGGCCACGTATGTGAAGGTCGGCCTGTGCGATGGCAAAGCCGTCACTGCTTTCATAAATCACCTTGAGTCGCGCGCGCGCGGTTTCTGAAAGTTTGTTTTGGTAGAGCAGGATACATGTGCTTTTTGCCGCACCACGCCCGACACGGCCTCGCAGTTGATGTAACTGTGACAGCCCCATGCGCTCGGCATGTTCGATGACCATGAGACTGGCATTCGGCACATCCACGCCGACTTCAATTACTGTCGTTGCTACCAAAAGCTGCAATTCACCCGCGCTAAAAGCCGCCATCACTGCCTGTTTTTCCGCCGGCTTCATGCGCCCGTGCACCAGCCCTACCTGTAACTCCGGGAACTCATTTTGCAGCAGGAAAAATGTGTCATTCGCGGTAGCTAATTGCAGCGCTTCAGATTCTTCAATCAGCGGGCATACCCAATACGCCTGATTGCCTTGCAGGCAAGCCTCACGCACGCGCTGCAATATTTCATCACGCCGGGTATCGGAAATTAATTTAGTCACAATAGGCGTGCGCCCTGGTGGCAATTCATCTATCACTGAAACATCCAGGTCTGCGTAATAACTCATGGACAAGGTGCGCGGTATGGGCGTTGCGCTCATCATCAGCTGGTGCGGTTCCGGCTGGCCTTTTTGTCGCAAGGCCAAGCGTTGGTGCACCCCGAACCGATGCTGTTCATCGATGATAGCCAGACCCAGGTTTTTGAACTTTACAGCCTCCTGAAACAAGGCATGCGTACCGACCACGAATTGCGCACTGCCATTGGCAATCGCCTCAAGTGCCGCATCACGGTCTTTTTTGCTTTGGCTGCCCGTCAGCCATGCTATTTGAATATTTAACGGTGTAAGCCAACCCAACATTTTGCGGTAGTGTTGCTCGGCAAGGATTTCAGTGGGAGCCATAAGCGCCACTTGCCAATTGTTTTCTATGCTCTGCAATGCGGCCATGCAGGCGACTATGGTTTTACCACTGCCGACATCTCCCTGCAAAAGTCTTTGCATCGGGTGTGGCTGCATTAAATCACGCTCAATTTCCACAGCAACTTTTTGCTGTGCCAGGGTTAATGCGAACGGCAGGCTTTTTAACAATGCCGTCACTAAACGTTTTGAAGGGCTAAATTGTGGCGCACTCACACTGCGCCGCCGCGCATAGTGTTTGCGCATGGAAAGCTGTTGTGCCAGTAGCTCGTCAAAAGCCAATCGCCGCCAATGGGGAGTGGCTTTATTTTCCAGAACTTGTAAATCAACATCTGGCGTTGGGTGGTGCAATGCCTGCAAACTTGCTGCAAAACTAGGCAAATGCATGTTTGCATACACCCTGGCGGGCATGGTTTCGGCTAAACTACCCTGAGCTAACGCTATGCTTATTGCCTTACGTAAACTTGGTTGGGTAAGACCCGCCACAGTAGGATAGACCGGCGTCAATGTTTCTGCCACCTCGGTTTTCTCACTCACGGCCTTACATGTAGGGTGCACCATCTCGTAGCCAAAAAACCCGCTGCGCACCTCACCGTACACCCGCAACTTTGTACCGACTTTAAGCGCAGCTATTTGGCTGGGGTAAAAATGCAAAAAACGCAAGGTGAGCTGGCCACTTGCGTCTTCTAACCTTGCAATGAGTGCCTTACGTGGTTTATAAGACACCTCAGCGTGGACAATCTCGCCTTCCACCTGTGCTGATTCGCCCGCGCGCAGGTCGCGGATCGCAGTAATGTGCGTCTCATCTATATACCGCAGCGGCAAGTGCAGCAGCAGCGCCTGAAGATTGGTAATACCAAGTTTAGCCAGATTGGCAATCAGGGGCTTACTAAAGGCTTTGATTTCAGTCAGCTGGCGCATACCCGCTAATGACTTTTAACCATATCGTGTATTCAGGTAATTGCCCACGCTACTGACGTGCGCAGTCTATAAAACTATCACACCATCAGCTTCAACCAACGCGCCGCGTGGCAATGATGCTACACCCACCGCAGCACGTGCCGGGTAAGGCTGGCTGAAGTACTCGGCCATAACTGTATTCACTAAAGCAAAGTGCGATAAATCCGTTAAAAAAATATTTAACTTCACCACATCAGCCAGACCGCCGCCGGCAGCTTCAGCCACTGCTTTTAAATTGGTGAATACGCGGTGCACTTGCGCTTCAATACCCTCTACCATTTGCATAGTGGCTGGGTCCAGGCCAATTTGGCCTGATAGATACACAGTATCTCCTACTTTAACCGCCTGTGAATAAGTGCCGATTGCAGCTGGGGCGCCTTGGGTTTGAATAATTTGTTTTTTATTGGATTGAGTTGTCATAATTAAAAATCACTACTTTGTTAAAAATTTTGGGTTCACTACAAATTAAAAAAGCTCACTTCACAGTATGCAACAGTGCCTACTGTGAACTAGATTTGCCATTAGCGCCTTTACCATTGGTGACAATATTGCCTTTGGTGCGGTTAATGCGCACTACATCCGGTATTTTACGTAAGCCACGCATTAAATCCGCCAAATGTACGCGATTTTTCACCTGTACCGTGAAATATAAATTGGCGTAAGCACTGCCATCAGCTTCCTCTACGCTTACGTTATCAATGTTGGAGCCTGCATCCGCAATACCAGCCGCGATTTTAGCCAGCATACCGGGTTGGTTTGCCACCGTTAAATTAAGATTGGTTTTAAATAAACGCGTACTTTCCGGCTCCCACTCTACATCCAGCCATTTATCCGGATCCAGTTTAAATTTACGCACACTTGGGCAATCATGTGTATGAATCACCAGCCCTTTATCCTTGTTAATAAAACCAAGAATCGGGTCACCTGGAATCGGCCGGCAGCACGGCGCAAACTGTACTGCCATGCCTTCGGTACCACGGACGGTAATTGTATCCAATGATTTGGCCGGCAACTTGGTATGCTTTTCCAAATGACCATTCGTAGTAGCTATCAACTGATGCGCCACCATGACGTTTTGGCGTTTACCCAGGCCGATTTCGGACAAAATTTCTGATTTCTTCTTAACACCATAATCACGTATCAGTTTTTGCCAGTTTTCATCTGAAATTTGCTTGGGATCCACATGCAAAGCACGCAATGCCTGGTTCAACATGCGCTCGCCAATCTGTGCTGATTCCGTAGATTGTTGCGATTTCAAAAAGTGGCGTATGTGCGCCCGTGCGCGTCCCGTGACTACATAATTCAGCCAGGCCGGATTAGGTTTTGCGAGGGAGCCGGTAATAATCTCAACATGGTCGCCGTTATTCAGCTCGGTACGCAACGGCGCCAGCTCGTGATTGATACGCACGGCGACACAGCTGTTGCCAATATCCGAGTGAACTGCATAAGCAAAGTCAACTGCTGTTGCCCGCTTGGGCAATGCCAGAATTGTTCCTTTAGGCGTGAACACATAGACCTCATCAGGAAACAAATCAATTTTAAGATGTTCCAGAAAATCTAGCGAATCCGCGCTTTCGCTTTGAATATCCAGCAGACGCTGTAGCCATTGGTGCGTTTGCTGTTGCAGCGCAGTAAGCTGGGCATCACTGGATTTATATAACCAGTGTGCGGCCACGCCGGCATCGGCAATATTGTGCATATCAACGCTGCGAATCTGTACTTCTATCGGCGTACCGAACGGGCCAAGCAATGTCGTGTGTAAAGACTGATAGCCATTGGCTTTGGGAATTGCAATGTAGTCCTTGATTTTACTTGGTATTGGCTTATACAGCGCATGCAATGCTCCTAACGCCAGGTAGCAGCTGGGTAAATCCTTAACAATGACTCTAAAGCCATAAATATCATATACCTGTGAAAATGGCGTCGCTTTACTCGTCATCTTCTTGTAAATACTATAAAGATGCTTTTCTCGCCCAGTGACTTCTGCTTCAACATTAAAAGCTTTCAGCTGCTGCTGAATAGACTCCAACACCTTGCTGATGACTTCTTTGCGGTTGCCGCGGGCCGCCATGACAGCCTTTGAGATGGCATTAAAACGCATTGGGTACAAATATTGAAAGCTCAGATCTTCCAGCGCCTGATAAATTGTGTTCAATCCCAACCGGTTTGCTATTGGCGCATAGATATCTAGCGTTTCTTTAGCGATAAGCTTTTGCTTCTCCGGTCTCATCGCATCGAGTGTTTGCATATTATGCAAACGGTCAGCCAGTTTTACCAGAATCACCCGCACATCCTGCGACATCGCGAGCAGCATTTTACGGAAGTTCTCCGCCTGTGCCTCACTTGCACTTTGAAACTCGATTTTATCAAGCTTGGTAACACCGTCTACCAGCTCGGCAACCTGCTGCCCGAATTTTTCTTTTATATCCAGCGTTGTGATTGCAGTATCTTCCACCACATCGTGCAGCAATGCTGCCAATATTGTGGGTACATCCATATGCAGATCCGCCAGAATACAAGCGACGGACACTGGATGCGTAATATACGGCTCACCGGTTTTACGTACTACCCCTTCATGGGCGTGATACGCATAACGGTAGCCATCCCAGACCTGCTCGATATCCTGAGGTTTAAAATACTGCTTGAGGCGTATGCTTAAGGCAGAGTCCTCGCTGTCCGCAGGCAGCAAGGGAGCCGAACTTGACTTTGATAATTCCGCTTTGAGATTGGTTGCGGCTTTTGGCATGACATTATCACTACTTGCGCTAAATACTTAATTTAAAAGATTATTAATTTAAAGTAACAATTTCTAACGCACGACACTAGGCGTGTCCACGCATTAGAACTTCTACCCCTACTTTACCGGCAGCAATTTCCCGCAGTGCAATCACAGTGCATTTGTCACGCGTATTTTGTACATTCACTAGCGGTTCCGCTCCATTATGTAACTGGCGCGCGCGATAAGCTGCCACTAAAGTTAATTCGAAGCGATTTGGAATTTTTTCCAAGCAATCATCTACGGTAATACGAGCCATGATGGTGTTTCCTGTCTATTGTTAAATGAGAATCAATGGGCAAAGCGCCCATTAGGTAAGCGTTTCAATCAAAGTCGCGTAGCGCTGCAACTGCGATGCTGTGACAAGCCTTTGTGCACGAATGATGGCGCGAATGTCCTGCAACGCTACATCAAAATAGTTGTTAATTGTAACATAATCGAACTCCCCCACGTGGCGCATTTCTTCACGTGCCGCAGCAACTCGCCTGGAAATTGTCTCCTGGCTATCCTGGCCCCTGTTATTGAGTCGCTGCTCCAAGGTTTCTATGGATGGCGGCAATACAAATATACTGATTGCATTCGGGAACAGATGGCGTACCTGCTGTGCACCTTGCCAATCGATTTCCAGAATAAGATCGTAGCCCGCCCGCAATGGTTCATCTACCGCAGATTGTGATGTGCCGTAACGTGCCCCATGCACATATGCACTTTCCAAAAATTGCGCCTCACCCAGCATGGCTAAAAATACAGGCTCGTCCACAAAATAATAATCAACACCATTTTCTTCGCCCGGCCTGGGTTTGCGCGTGGTGTGTGAAATAGAAAGCTTCAAATTTGCATCTTCTGCCAACAATGCCTTGATCAGGCTGGTTTTACCCGCGCCAGACGGAGCCGAAATGACAAAAAGGTTGCCTAACATCATATAATTAATACCAATCTAAATTTGCAAAATACTAGAAACCGACCACGGTTCATCAGCTCAACTTTGCATAATTTTTTACTTACCAAAAGATTATTCTAAGCCAATTCAAGAACATTGGTCTCCTTATTGTTTTAATTGAGTATTGCTACTCAATATTCTGAATCTGTTCGCGCATTTGTTCTATCAGCACTTTTAATTCCATTGAAACCTGTGTCGTTTGCACGGATACTGATTTTGAACCCAAAGTATTGGCTTCGCGATTAAGCTCCTGCATCAAAAAGTCCAGACGTTTGCCAGCCGGTGCGTCGCTATTCAAAATACGTTTTACTTCTGACACATGTGCGGTTAGCCTGCTGAGTTCTTCATCTACATCAATGCGTTGTGCGAACAAAACCAGCTCCTGCGCGATACGTTCCTGGTCTATTGTTTTCAGTGTCTCCTGTAATTTAAGCTCCAATTTGGCCTGATACTCTTTATTTAACAAAGGCAACAAAGGCTTTACTTTTGCAACCAGCGCCTCAATTTGAGCGAGCCTATCCAAAATCAGGACTTTCAATTTTTCACCTTCACGCACACGTGAAGCATTAAGGTCTTGCAGGCCTTGCTGCACTAATTTTTTAATATCTTCCATCAGCGAGTCATGGCTTAATTCGTCATGTAGCACCACGCCCGGCCAGCGTAAAATATCCGCCACGCTGAGCGGGCGACTTTGCGGGAAAAACGCTTGTGTTTTGGTTTGCATGGCTGCTAATTGCTGCATTAACTGCTCATCCAGCTGCGGCGCTTGGCTAGATTGCACGCGTTGCATAAGATTGATTTTACATTCAACTTTACCACGGCTTAAATAGCTCCCAATCAACTCTCTAATGGCCGGTTCAAAGCTTCTTAAAGTTTCATCCAGCTTAAAATGCAAATCCAAATAACGGCTATTCACCGCGCGCAGCTCCAGTACGAGCGTAGCATTTTCTATAGGCTGCTCCAATGCTGCAAAACCTGTCATGCTAGAAGTCATGTAAATTTTCCCTAATCAAACAAAATATAAAGTGGAATTTTTATAATGGGTTCCAATGTTATCAAACACTGGCTACTTCATACGACAATAACGCATGAAGATTGCTAAAAACGTGCCTCAAAGCATACATTTCTAGCAACATCCCAATCAAAAAACTTTAATTACAATCAATTACGCGCTATATTGCCTGATAAACTCAAAGTTTGAATGTAAAACTTTGGATGTGAAACCGCGTGTACAAACAATGTATATTAATAGTGGATTATAGTTAAAGAAATCATTAACAAAAGTGTCTATACCTAAGAATTTAGCATTGCCTGCTGGCTACAAATTACAAGATTATGAAATTACAAAAGTCTTGAGTTCTGGCGGATTCAGCTTCGTCTATCTAGCCCATGACAAAGATAAAAATATTGTCGCCATTAAAGAATACCTGCCAACATCCATTGCATTACGTGATACAAGTGCCACAGTGCTACCCAATGCGGAAGACGTGGCATTGTTCAGGCATGGTTTAAAATGTTTTTTTGATGAAGGTTTGGCGCTCGCTAAAATCGAGCACAAAAATATCGTACGCGTACTTAATTTCTTTCGTGCCAATGAAACTGTTTACATGGTCATGCAGTATGAACGCGGCAAATCACTGCAAGCCTATATTTTAGATCAACCTGAACCTGTATCTGAAAAATTTATACGACGTGTCTTTAGTGAGTTATCCAACGGCTTGCGCGAAGTGCATACGCAAAAACTATTGCATTTGGACATTAAGCCCGCCAACATTTACATTCGGCTCGATGGCTCCCCGGTTTTGCTTGATTTTGGCTCTTCACGCCAGGCATTAAGTGAAAATAAGGCAAAAATCTCACCCAGTTATACACCAGGCTTTGCTTCACCTGAGCAATATTTTGATAGAAAACTATTAGGTCCCTGGAGCGATATTTACAGCATCGGTGCGACCATGTACTCCTGTTTGACGCGCACTTCGCCATTGGCCGCTAACCAGCGTATTAAAAATGACTTGCTGACGCCAGCTGTAAAAATCGGAAAAGATCATTACTCCCAGGAATTACTTGAAATTATCGATAACTGCTTGAATTTGGATTATTTAAAACGCCCGCAGAGCGTATTTTCACTGCAAAAAGCATTATTGGAAACTACACACAAGACACCTAAAAAAACCAGTCTTGTGAATAAGATCGTCAAGGCATTGAACAAGCCAATTTCACTCAATAACAATAAGCCATCATGAAATTTACTATTTATCAAAATAGCCGCCAAGGCCCGCGTCCTTATAATCAGGATAGGCTGGCCTACTCCTATAGTAAAGACGCTTTGCTGCTGGTCGTTGCAGACGGCATGGGGGGGCACCGCCACGGTGAAATTGCAGCCCAGCTCGCTGTAACCACCATGACAGAAGCTTTTCAGCGCTTGGCACTGCCTTCGCTCTCAAGCCCGGCCAAATTCCTGATCGAACATATCCAGCAAATTCATGACATGATCGACCAGCTCACGCAAGAGCAGGAAATGCTGGAATCACCACGCACCACCATCGTTGCAGCTGTCGTACAACGTGGCATGCTGTATTGCGCACACGTGGGCGATTCACGCCTTTACCACTTCCGCGATGGTCATTTACTCTACCGCACCGAGGATCATTCAGTTGTGCAGTCGCTGTACAACAAAGGCATTATCAATAAAGATGAAATGTCTAACCATCCTTATCGCCACAAAGTCTACAGTTGCCTGGGGGGTGATGTTCCACCAAAAATAGAGCTGGCAGATCGACAGGAGCTGGCAGAAGGCGACACCGTTCTATTATGTACTGATGGCGTATGGGGTGCCGTAGCGGATGATCAAATTAAACATATCCTTTACGGCCCGTCAATTTCTGACAATGTGACGGAGTTACTCGATCTGGCAGAATCCGTAAGCCGGGACCAAGGCGATAACATGAGTGCTATCGGCCTGCAATGGGGTGATAGGCTGCATAGCCAATTAGCGGTCTCAACTGTTACCATGCCAATGGGGTTAACTACTACCATCATGAACCCTATCACTCGCACTGATTATGACGGTCAGGCTGACCCTCTTTCAAAACTTGAACTTAGTGATGATGACATTGAAAAAACCATCGCAGAAATTCAACAAGCGTTAAAAAAAACCAAACGCGTTTAACCAACTTTAAAATTTAGGATTTAAACAATGCAAGCCAGCAACACAAGCAACGTCAGACCAAGCCAGCGCGCACTTAATCAATTACGTGACGTTGAAATCATTCGCCATTACACCAAACATGCTGAAGGCGCAGTTCTGGTAAAATTTGGCGACACCCACGTATTATGCACCGCCAGCGTGGATGAAAAAGTGCCCGGTTTTCTTAAAGGCAAAGGCCAGGGTTGGGTCACGGCTGAATACGGCATGCTGCCACGGTCAACTGGTAGCCGCATGGACCGGGAGGCAGCCAAAGGCAAACAATCTGGCCGTACTCAGGAAATCCAGCGTTTAATTGGACGTTCCTTACGCGCCATTATCGATCTGGAAAAGCTCGGTGAACGTAGCATCCAGATTGATTGTGACGTGATTCAAGCCGATGGCGGCACCCGCACCGCCAGCATCACCGGGGCTTATGTTGCATTGCACGATGCTATCTCTACATTGTTAAAAAGCGGTAAAATCAACGAATCTCCGCTCAAGGATTCTGTCGCTGCCATTTCAGTCGGCGTCTATCAAGGCGCACCAGTGCTGGATTTGGACTACATTGAAGACTCCGATTGCGACACCGACATGAATGTTGTCATGACCGGTAACGGCGGCTTTGTAGAAATTCAAGGTACTGCTGAAGGCGAACCGTTTGAGCGTGATGCCATGGATGCCATGCTGGACCTGGCGGCACATGGCATCAAACAACTGACCAGCAAACAAAAAGAGGTATTGAGTGTTTAAAAAGTTAGTGATTGCCACCGGTAACAAAGGCAAACTGCGCGAAATTCAGCATATTCTTGGCGACTTGAAGATTGAAATCATTCCACAATCTGCGTTCAATGTACCGGAATGTGAAGAACCGCACTGCACGTTTATAGAAAATGCGCTCGCCAAGGCGCGCCATGCCAGCAAGCATACAGGCTTACCTGCATTGGCGGATGATTCCGGTTTGTGTGTCGAGGCCCTGCAAGGCGCACCAGGCGTACTTTCTGCTAGATATGCTGATGACTTGGGCGCTGCGAAAGAAAATCAGGACGAGCGCAACAACCGGAAACTGCTTGAAGTATTGGGTACTGCAAAAAACCGCCATGCGCACTTTTACTGCGTCATGGTACTGGTGCGTCACGAGCACGACCCGGAACCTATCATTGCCGAAGGTCAGTGGTTCGGTGAAATTCTGAGTGAATACCGCGGCACCGATGGCTTTGGCTATGACCCTTTATTTTTGGATGCCAAAACCGATAAAACCGTGGCAGAACTGCCTCTGGAGATCAAAAGCCGCATTAGTCACCGTGGACACGCAATGGCTAAATTGCTGCAAAAGCTGGAAAGGCTTAGCAATGAGTAGCAAATGGCCTAAATGGGTGCGTGACGATCATTCAGTCGTTTCATGTACTGAAAAAGTCAAAGTCATGACCGAAAACTTTGATGAAATTAAACAAATCGCACAGGATGCGCTTGAGGATGGTTTGCTGATGGAAGTGTCCGAACAGCAAATGCGCGATGCACTGCATCAACTTGTAGACTCCCTAGTGAATCCCTACAAAAGGTGAACCCCTATAAAAAAAATCATTGAAATTAAACCTGCGACAACCTTTAGTCCCGAGCCTATCAATACTATTGCACCGCTTGCGGGGGCAAGTACGCTTTCCGGTTTAAACAACCCACCGCCGCTTTCGCTTTATATTCACATCCCCTGGTGTGTGCGCAAATGTCCGTATTGTGACTTTAACTCCCATGAAAGTCGCCATAAAAATGGTGAAATCCCTGAAGCAGCCTATGTCGATGCATTGATTTCAGACCTGGAATTGGCTACCCAGAAAATTTGGGGAAGAAAAATCAAAAGCGTGTTTTTTGGCGGGGGAACGCCCAGCTTATTCTCGCCTGAGTCGATTGATAAAATCCTGAGCCAGGTACGTACACTCACACCGCTTGAATATGATGCTGAAATCACGCTGGAAGCAAATCCCGGCACCGTTGATACCGCACACTTTGAAGGTTACAGGCAGGCAGGTGTGAACCGGCTGTCTCTGGGCATACAAAGTTTTAATGCAGAACATCTTAAGGCGCTGGGACGTATTCATGACGATAAACAGGCGATATCTGCCGCTGAACTAGCGCTCAAAACCTTCGAGCGCGTGAATTTTGACGTAATGTATGCTCTACCGAACCAAACTTTAAATGACGCCCTGCAAGATGTAAAGCAGGCGCTTGCATTAGGCCCTGACCATTTATCGTTCTATCATTTAACGCTGGAACCGAACACGCCATTTCATCGCACGCCGCCTAGCCTGCCTGATGATGACACCAGCAGCGACATGCAAATAGAAATTGAAACGCAGCTGGCACAGCATGGGTATGAGCATTATGAAACTTCAGCCTTTGCCAAAAGCGGCAAGCAAGCCAGACATAACCTGAACTATTGGCAATTTGGCGATTATCTGGGCATTGGTGCCGGTGCACATAGCAAACTTAGTTACCACGACAAGATCACACGTGAAACCCGTGCCAAGCACCCTAAAGCGTATATGGAACAAGCTACTCAAGGCAACGCCGTTGAACGCGTATGGAACATCAGCCAGGATGAGCTAGGCTTTGAATTTATGATGAATGCGCTGCGACTGACTGAAGGCGTACCGTTAAATTTATTTCAGCAGCGCACAGGGCTGAATTTGCTCACACTTGGAAATGCAATTAGAGCCGCACAAAACAAAGGACTACTCACCTTGCAACATGAGCGCATACAGCCCACCCTATTTGGGCAACGCTTTTTGAATGAATTACTGGAGTTGTTTTTAGATTAAATCTAATAAAAATTTACACTTTTTCCATCAAGATTCTAGCGCCAGTTTCTCACGTGCATCCAGATTGCCGCGCAGGAACATGATATCTTCAATAACGTCTACGCTGAACCCTGCGCGCTCACCATTGCGATTATCCGTTAACAACTGGTCTAAATAATTTTTTGTCTGCGCAATTTTTTTCGCTTCTTTTGAACATTCAGCCCACATCGCGGTGACCTTATCAACAATATAGTCATACTCCTCTAGGCTAGTGGCTTCAAAAACAGGTGTATTTGTCTCGCTGCCTGATAATTTCTCCCAGCGTGGAATCGCAACATTAAAGGTCCGGTGTAATTGTTTCGCACTCTGTAAAAAGGCCTCTTTTTGGTTGGTACTCCGGTAAATATCCAGCAAGTACAGCCAATGCTGTAATGCTGTTTTAGGCGCAGTTTCAATATGCTTATTCAGTAACTGGATCGCATCATCTTCCTTGCCCAAATTAAAGTAAATTTTAGCCTGCTCCAATATCAGTTCATCTTCATCTTTACCCGCCTGCACCTCTACAGCCGCAGCATCCGGTGACGAAACATTGCTTAATACGCCTTTTGCCGACTCCATAGCCGGTAACACGGATGTCGAATGCAAATCAGAACGCTTTTCAAAAAACGTATTTTTTTCTAATGGCCTAATTGTATGTGTTGCGGCAAACCTGATTTTTTCTGCCTGTCTGCGTGTATATAGATTTAAACCTACAAATAGACCGACAGCTAAAAATATCGCCGCCACGGGTACCAGCAATTTGATATAGGCAGTTTGTTCCCAGGGAGATGATGCTCTTAACGCATTAACTACTGCCGGGCGCATGCCGCTATTTTTTAAGCTGTTATTATCAGCATGCGCAGGTGTGACGACGCGCTCCATTGTTTGCGGTTTTTTTACTGATTTCTGCTCAACCGTTGCAGCTACAGGCGCCACCGGCGCTTTCGGAGCTGCGCTTTCAACTAGTTGAATTAATTTTGTTTTCAATGCTGCAAATATCAGCTGCAAATCCGCCAATTTTGCATTTAATGCATCTAAATTTTCTTTAAAAATAGCATTTCTTTTGACCAGGCTGTCATAACCAGCTTGCAATTCTTCACTTACGGCTAGGTTTTCAGTGGTACTGACTACATGGCTAGTATTTGATATCGGCGGTGTGAATTTACGTTTTCCCTTTTTTGACAGCGCTTTAATGCTAGGAATAATCACGGTGCTTTCCTGATCAAAAGCTGCAGCGGGATTTAAATCGGGTTGGTTTTCAGAATTTAATTTGATAACAGCAGCAGCAAACTGTTGCTGCATATATTTGTCATGCGGATAAAACAAACGTGCCAAGTCGTTGATGCTCTCGCCTGCCTGCACTGGCCATGGCATCGCAGACTGGGATTGAGAACTTACTTCGGCAAACAGCAAAGGACTATGTAGCATCGCTATTAACATCAGCACCAACATTGTCATTTGTTGCCTTGCCATGTAAGTTCGCATATTTAACTCATTTCTGTTCTAGCCCGCGCGATTGCAGCCTTAACCTGTGCAGGTGCTGTGCCACCTATATGGTTACGGCTGTGAAGTGAACCTTCCAGTGTTAACACTGCATAAACATCTTCAGTAATTTCTGATGCAAATTGCTGTAAAGTAGCCAACGGCAGATCACTTAAATCAACTT
>JBAQME010000040.1:0-4146 GCA_049302535.1 Methylotenera sp. | reverse complement strand
TACTTTCTTTTCAGGCAGTTAAAAGAAAGTAACTAGCTGTCGGGCTACCCCCGACAAAGCAGGCTGAAAATTTCACAAGTTTACCCCCACCCTAACCCTCCCCCTTAAAGGGTGAGGGAATAAATGCCTATGGATTCCCGCCTACGCGGAAATGACGCACCCTCCCCAACGCTTCCCGCTTGCGGGCGAGGGAGTTTACCCCCTAGGATGATGCTCCGAATGCAACCGCTTCAACCGCTCCCGCGCCACATGCGTATAAATCTGCGTCGTTGAAATATCTGCATGCCCCAACAGCATCTGCACCACACGCAGATCTGCCCCGTGATTCAACAAATGCGTGGCAAAGGCATGGCGCATTACATGCGGTGACATATGCTTGGTAATACCCGCCAATAAAGCATAACGTTTAATCAAATACCAAAAAGCCTGACGCGTCATCGCCTCACCGCGGTTAGTCACAAACAACGCATCACATAATCGCTTTTGCAGAATCGCCTGCCTTGCCTCACTTAAATAACGTGCAATCCAGTCGGCTGCCTCCTCGCCCATCGGCACCAGGCGAGTTTTGCTGCCCTTGCCGGTTACGCGCACGACGCTATCACTCACACTCACCTCTGTAGTCTTGATGGAAACCAGCTCGGAAACACGCAACCCGCATGCATAAATCAGTTCAAGCATGGCCCTGTCGCGCAAGCCCGCAGGCTCGTTCAAATTAGGCGCATTGAGCAGTGCCACCACTTCATCCTCATTCAGGCTCTTGGGCAGGCTACGTGGCAATTTGGGGGATTCTATTTGCAGGGTGGGGTCAACACTTATCTTATTTTCACGCAGACAGTAGCGATAAAACCGCCGCAGGCTGGCAATCAGGCGGCTGATGCTGCGCGGTTTGTTCTGCGGAAACTTCACTGCGAGGTATTGCTGGATGTCAGCCTGGTCAACAGTTAATAATTGCTTACCCTGTGTCGGCAGCCAGAATGCAAATGTCGTTAAATCCAGCCGGTAACTTTCCAGCGTGTTTTTGGATAAACCATCTTCCAGCCATAAATGGTCAATAAAGGTGTCCAGCTCCGCGCTATCATCAGGTGCCAACGCGCGTTCACTCACAAACCACTCCATCCAAACGCACACCCTCATGCCGTAGCAGCCATTGCTTGATCAGCAGCCCATTCTGCTGACCTTGCATAAAACCGCCAATGCCATTCTGGGCAACCACCCGGTGGCATGGAACAAGTAATGGCAAGTTATTTGCCCCACACGCATTGGCAACCGCTCTGGGGCCTGAGCCAATCTGGCGGGCAAGCTCGCCATAGGTACGTGTTTGCCCCAATGGAATTGCGGCAATGGCTTGCCATACACGCTGCTGGAATACTGTTCCGCGCTGGGTCAAAGGCAGGCTAAATGTTGCAGAAGGCTGCCGTAAGTATTGTGCGATTTGATTGCAGGCACGCATTATCAGAGGATTGTTTGACTGTTTCTTGATTCGTACCGAGTCTGCGTGCGCCAAGCCTAGCAGTTCAATGGCAAGCTGATCGCCTCGCGCGGCAATCGCTACGGCTCCGAATGGCGTATTAATGAGGGCATCATCATTCATTGACATTGAATGATATTAAACCAAAGGAGTCCTTTGCAGAAGTACTTCTTGCAACAAAAAACCCCAACGATTTGCATCTGTTGGGGTTTGTTTGAATCCGCTTTAAATTAAGCGTTTTCTGCCGGTGCCATAACATCTCTGTCACGAGAAACCAATTTTTCTTTAATACGTGCAGATTTACCTGAACGCTCACGCAAGTAGTAAAGTTTTGCACGACGCACATCACCGCGACGTTTCAATTCAATGCTTGCAATCAATGGTGAGTAAGTTTGGAATGTACGTTCAACACCTTCACCTGAAGAGATTTTACGTACGATGAATGATGAGTTCAAACCGCGGTTACGTTTAGCAATCACTACGCCTTCGTATGCCTGTACACGTTTACGTGTACCTTCAACTACGTTCACGCCTACTACCACAGTGTCGCCTGGAGCAAAGTCAGGGATTGTTTTGCCTAAACGGGCAATTTCTTCCTGCTCTAGCATTTTAATAATATCTGCCATGTTAATTTCCTTTATACGCCTTGGGTTTAAACCTTGAGGTTTATCCTTGGCGGGTTCCTTTTAATTATGAAGAAACTTGTTCCTGCTACTTATCTTCTTGTAGCAGCCGTGCTTCTTCTCTCGTCAACGGCCTTGCGGCCAATAAATCGGGACGTTGATCCCGAGTTCTTTGCAATGACATTTTTAAACGCCACTGCCTAATCTTTGCATGATTCCCTGACATTAACACCTCAGGAACCTTCACGCCTTTATATTCTTCCGGCCTCGTATAGTGCGGGCAATCCAGCAAGCCATCTACAAATGAATCTTCAATGGCAGAGTCACTATCACCTAAACTACCCGGCAACTGACGAATGATTGCATCCATCAACACCATAGCGGGCAATTCACCGCCACTTAATACATAATCACCGATGGATATTTCTTCATCCACCTGCGCATCAATCAAGCGCTGGTCAACCCCTTCATAGCGGCTGGCCAACAGCACCAGACCTTGCATCTTACTCAACTGCATCACTTTTTCATGCGTCAACGGTATACCCGCTGGCGAAAGGTGCACTACCCAAGGCTCGATATTCTCGGCCACCTGCACAGCTTTTGCCGAGTTAATAGCTTTTTCAAGCGGTTCAACCAGCATCACCATGCCGGGGCCGCCGCCGTAAGGCCTATCATCTACTGTTTTATGGTTGTCGGTAGTGAAATCACGAGGATTCCAGTACTTCACACCATAGATATTCTGTTGTAATGCTCTGCCGGTAATGCCATGTTTGGTGACTGCATCAAACATTTCAGGAAACAGCGTTACTATGTCAAACTTAAAAGCCATGTCTCAAAGACCCGACTAAAAGTCTTCGTCCCAATCAACCAGCATCGTCTTGGCTTTTAAATCCACTTCCAACACCACTGATGCAATAAAAGGCAACAATCTTTCTTGTGGCTTTTCCTTTGCTGCATCTTTTGTCACTGCATCTTTTACTGCTGTATTTTTAACCACCAACACATCATTGGCGCCGGTTTCAAATACATCTTCAATCACACCGAAATCTACACCTTGCAGATTTTTAACATGCAATCCGATCAGGTCAGACCAGTAATACTCATTCTCTTCCGGCTCAGGTAATTGCGCCCTTGGTACTGCAATTTGCTTGCCTTTGCATGCAAATGCGGCATCACGATCATTGATGCCTTCCAGTTTCACCAGAATGACGTCATTGTGGATTTTGGCAGTTTCAACCACCATTTCGCGCCAATTGTCATCTTTACCTAACCACCAGGTATCGTAATCAAACAGGCCATCAATCGCTTCTGTATCCGGCAGCACTTTCAGCCAGCCAAAAACGCCGTAGGGCGCAACGACGCGCCCCATGACTACCATTGCATTATCTGCCAATTAAATCTCTACCCGGCTTAACTTAGTAACTTGCAATGCCTGAATTAAGTTCAGGCAGCAAATCATTAAGCGTCAGCAGCTGGTGTTTCTGTTTCAGCAGCAGCCTCTGTTGCAGCGGCGGCAGCTTCAGCCTCAGCAGCTTTAGCTGCGGCTGCAGCCTCTGCAGCTTGAGCATCGGCTTCAGCTTTAGCAGCGTCAGCAGCGGCTTTTACTTTTGCAGCTTCTTCAGCAGCAGCTTTTGCTTTAGCAGCTTCAGCTTTAGCTGCATCTTTAGCTTTTGCAGCAATCGCAGCTTCAGGTCCTTTAGCGTGGAATTTCACCAAGCGCGCAACTGTGTCTGACAATTGTGCACCATTGCTTTGCCAGTGAGTGATACGCGCCAAATCAATACGTAAACCTTCAGCATTTGCACTAGCAGATGGGTTGTAAAAACCAACGCGCTCAATGAAGCGACCATCGCGACGGTTACGTGAATCAGCTACAACTACGTTGTAAAAAGGAGTTTTTTTCGCGCCACCACGAGCTAAACGAATAATAACCATAATCTTTGTTCTCTTTTAGAAAAATTTAAAGCAGAAAGGCGCGGATTTTACGTCATTTCCAAGTCTTTTGGCAAGCTATTTATCTATCAATTTAACTATTAATGTATCTATTTGTTTTAC
>JBAQME010000039.1:0-18679 GCA_049302535.1 Methylotenera sp. | reverse complement strand
GCTTTCATCTGGTGCCACGGTTAACTGCCGCCGCGAATATCGAACTCCCGCTTATTCTGGCAGGAATTGCTCCATCCGAACGCAGCAAGCGTGTCAAGCAGGCGCTTAATGACTATGGCTTAGTCAGTCGTGCCCACCATCGTCCTAACGAGCTTTCCGGTGGGCAGCGCCAGCGTGTAGCCATCGCCCGTGCTACGGTGATGCACCCGGCATTGCTTCTTGCTGATGAACCTACCGGGAACCTCGACCGTGCGACGGGCGAAGAAGTGGTCAGGCTGCTGGAAATGCTGAACGAACAGGGGATGACCCTGATTGTGGTGACACACGACCAGACACTGGGTGCGCGTGCACGCAGGCAAATCAGGATGGAAGATGGCAGTGTCGCAAGTGACACTTCATAACGACTCGTTAGCAGGGCAACATCATGAGAATCAGTGATACGTTACGCTTTTCTACACATGCTGCGACAGGCACGCCATTACGCACTGTATTGCTGATGCTGGCGATGTCGATTGGTGTGGCTGCGGTGGTTATCTTGACAGCGCTTGGTGACGGTGCTCGCCGTTATGTGGTGGATGAGTTTTCTGCTATTGGTACCAATTTGGTCATTGTGTTACCGGGGCGCTCCGAGACTCGCGGTTTCAACCCTGCAAATCTGGTCACCAGTACGCCGCGTGACTTGACTGTTGACGATGCAGCCGCTTTGACCAAGTTGCACGGAGTGCAGCATGTGTCACCGATCCTGATCGCTACCACGGAAATCAATGCAGCAGGAAAGCTGCGTGAGTCGATGCTGGTTGGTACCAATGCCGATTATATCGAGATGCGTAAATTAAAGCTCGCAGCCGGCAGATTTCTCTCAAAAGGTGAAACGGGGAGCGGTTCTCCGGAAGTGGTGCTGGGTGCATTGATACGCAAGGAAATATTCGGCGGCGAAAATCCATTGGGAAAAACCGTTCGAATCGGGGATAGAAGGCTGCGTGTGGTGGGGGTGCTTACGGAGGGCGGGCGCGGCATGGGCATGACGACGGACGAATTGTTAATTGTGCCGGTGGCAACCGCACAAGCCATGCTTAACACCAATACGCTGTTCCGTATTTTGATTGAAGTGCGCAGCCGTGAGCAGATTGAAGGGGTCAAGGCACGCGTTTTGAAGACCATTACCATGCGCCACGAAGGTGAGGAAGATATTACCGTGATTACGCAGGATGCAGTACTGCAAACCTTCGACAAAATCCTGAATGTACTCACGCTGGGTGTCGCCGGTATTGCTGCCATCAGTCTTGCTGTAGCAGGAATACTGGTGATGAATGTCATGTTGGTCTCTGTGGCGCAACGCACCGCTGAAATCGGGTTGCTTAAGGCCCTGGGTGCCACTTCGGCCTCGGTCCAGCAACTATTTATGGTGGAGGCGTTATTGTTGTCATTGGCTGGAGCGCTAGCCGGACTTGGCTTGGGCTATGCGGGGGCAGCCGTGCTGCGCCACCTTTATCCCCTGTTTCCAGCTTACCCGCCGCTTTGGGCGGTATTTGCAGGTTTGGGTACCGTGCTGCTTTCAGGCTTGGTATTCGGCGTTATGCCGGCGCAACGCGCTGCCAAGCTGGATGCTATTCAGGCATTGTCAAAACGGTAGCTGAGGTGGCCACATGTTAATCAAAGACTCCGCAAGCTTCGCAATCCAAGCCATTACTTCGCACCGTTTGCGCAGTTTTCTTACCTTGCTGGGGATTGCAGTGGGCATTGCCGCTGTCATTTTGCTTACCTCAATAGGTGAAGGCGTGCATCGATTCGTGTTGGCGGAATTTACGCAATTTGGCACGAATATCATTGGTATTTCACCGGGTAAAGTTAAAACCGGCGGGCAGCCGCCTTCCGGTATTCCAACTACGGCGCGTTTACTGACGATGGAAGATGCGGCAGCATTAAAACTGCTACCCCATGTTTCCGGTTCCAGCCCGATAGTCTGGGGGAACTCAGAGGTGGAAGGTAACGGCCGCCTGCGCCGTACCACGATATATGGCGTAGATGCCGACTTCACGCGGGTATTCAGTTCAAACGTCAGGATTGGCAGTTTTTTGCCGCGAGATAGTGCAGGCAGCGCCCGCGGCTTTGTAGTGTTAGGCAGTAAGTTGCGCAATGAGCTTTTTGGCAGCCGGAACCCGCTCGGTGCAAGGGTTAGGATCGGAGGGCTGCATTTTCGTGTGATTGGTGTAATGGCACCCAAGGGCCAGTTTCTTGGGATTGATCTGGATGATACGGCTTTTATCCCTACGCAGCGCGCCTTGGAGCTTTATAACCGTGAAGGTTTGATGGAGATCGATGTTATCTATAACGAAGGTGTATCATCGGCAACGGTAGCTGCTGCAGTAAAAGAGCGATTGAAATTACGCCACGGGCACGAAGATTTTACCGTGACCACCCAGGAAGATATGTTGAAAACACTATCCAACATTCTCGATATATTGACGATGGCGGTTGGTGCACTGGGCGGCATATCGCTGTTAGTAGGCGGGGTGGGCATTGTGACGATCATGACCATTGCGGTCAGTGAGCGCACGAACGAAATCGGGCTTTTGATGGCGCTGGGCGCGCGTCGCAGCACGGTGCTTAATCTGTTCTTGGGCGAATCCATTATTTTGGCGGCATTGGGCGGCGTTTTTGGCCTGCTGCTGGGTATCGGTATTTCACAATTGGTTCGGCTGGCGCTGCCTACCTTCCCGGTACATACACCGCTGAGTTTTGCATTGGCAGCGTTGCTTATGTCGGCAGCTATAGGGTTGGCGGCAGGTGTCATGCCTGCCAGGCGTGCATCCCGGCTGGATCCGATCGACGCATTGCGTTCCGAATAAATCCGTTACTCATCAATCAGTCATCATGCCGGCATCTGTACGGCGGCGCATTGAATGCTGCCTTAATTATACCCACAGCGGACGACAGGTTTGAGTTGCTTTAATTCATCATCACTGTATAAGCGTCCCCGTGTGATAAAAGCCAGTCCGGTGCCGCAATCCAGTGAAAATGAGCCGCTGGAACCGGCAACTGCATCGAGAATCGTGTGTGTGTTTTCACTGAAAGAAAAATGGCTATCCCCCATATAGAAAACTGCGCCGGCGACCTCTCCAAGCCGGACATCTGACGGGCTGGGCTTGAACTCATTAGCCGGCATGCAAAGCGGGCCGCTACCTTCGCAACAACCGCCAGACTGAAAAAATATAATCGGGCCAAATTGAGCTGTGAGCTGCTTAATTAACACTATCGCTGCAGGAGTCGCGGAAATGCGGTCTGTCATGAGTTGATCTCCATAAAAAAGGGCGGTCTGGCCGCCCTTTAATTTTCTTCCTGATGAATGCCGATTAATTATAATCAGCATTCATGACGACTGTAGCGCTTTCTTAGAAGAAACCAAGTTTTTTCGGGCTGTAGCTTACCAACAGGTTCTTGGTTTGTTGGTAATGGTCCAGCATCATTTTATGGGTTTCGCGACCAATGCCGGATTCCTTATAGCCACCGAATGCGGCATGGGCAGGATAAGCGTGGTAGCAATTTGTCCAAACGCGGCCTGCCTTGATGCCACGGCCCATACGGTAGGCACGGTTGCCATCGCGAGACCATACCCCCGAACCTAGGCCAAACACGGTATCGTTGGCAATTGCCAGCGCCTCGGCTTCATCTTTAAAGGTTGTCACTGCAAGCACCGGCCCAAAGATCTCTTCCTGAAAAACGCGCATTTTGTTCTGGCCTTTAAGCAGCGTTGGCTGCACATAATAGCCATCGGCAAATGTACCGCTTAGCACATTACGCTCGCCGCCAATGAGCACCTTGGCGCCTTCCTGTTTGCCAATATCAATGTAAGACATGATCTTATTGAGTTGGTCTTGAGAAGCCTGTGCACCCAGCATGGTATTAGGGTCCAGCGGGTTGCCCTGTTTAATTGCGGCAACACGCGGTAATACGCGTTCCATGAATTTATCATAGATGGATTCCTGAATTAAAGCTCGCGATGGACTGGTGCAGACTTCACCCTGGTTGAAAGCAAATAACACCAATCCTTCAACGGCTTTGTCAAAGAAGTCGTCATCTGCATCTGCAATGTCTTCAAAAAAGATATTCGGTGATTTTCCGCCAAGTTCAAGTGTTGCCGGAATCAAATTGGAAGCGGCAGCTTGTGCAATCACCCGGCCGGTAGCCGTTGAGCCGGTAAAAGCGATTTTAGCGATACGGCGGCTATTGGCAAGCGGTGCTCCCACTTCACGGCCATAGCCATTAACGATATTGATTACCCCCGGAGGCAAGATGTCAGCAATCAATTCCATCAGGATCAGAATGCTGATAGGGGTAAATTCTGCAGGTTTCATCACTACGCAATTGCCGGCAGCGACTGCCGGTGCCAGTTTCCATGCGGCCATCAAAATAGGGAAGTTCCATGGAATGATTTGTCCAACGACGCCTAGCGGTTCATGAAAATGATAGGCTACGGTAGTTTCATCCAGTTCGCTGATGCTGCCTTCCTGGGAGCGTAAGCAACCGGCAAAATAGCGGAAGTGGTCAATAGCTAATGGAATGTCGGCATTGAGTGTTTCACGAATTGGTTTGCCGTTATCAATAGTCTCAGCAGTTGCCAGCAACTCTAGATTAGCTTCTAGACGGTCAGCAATTTTCAGCAGCAGGTTTGCGCGGTCACCTGGTGCGGTGCGGCCCCATTTGTCAGCAGCGGCGTGCGCCGCATCCAAAGCCAGTTCAACGTCTTCAGCACCAGAGCGTGCTGCTTGTGTGTACGGTTTGCCGGTAATTGGCGTAATGACGTCAAAATACTCGCCTTTAACGGGAGCTACCCATTTGCCGCCAATAAAATTATCGTATTTAGCTTTGTACGGTATTTTTACACCAAGACCTTTTAGTAAATCTAAACTCATGCTAACTCCTCTAGGTTTCTATCATTAATTAGGGTGTTACTTTTGGTTGGACTACATTTGTTGAATGACATTGAAATGCTGATACTTTAATTTACTCAGAGAAAAAGTTGAATGCTGTATAACCCGATTATTTATAGGGCTTTATAAGCAGTCTTTTGATAAACAATAAACATAACTGCCCTCCAAATCAAGCACTTGGTTTCGATATTTTGTAATTTAAGTATTTTACTTAGCGATGATTTCCATTAAATAGTTTTTAATGTTTGGTTAAACGATTCAGGTGTTGCAGAAATAAAAAGACATTGTTATAAATTAGATTATGAATAATATAGTAAAGCCTATATCTTGAGCTCTGTATCTTGAGCTATAGTATTCAAGTAAATTCACTATATAACCTTAAATTAACAATTTCTAATATGCCAGAAAAAATAGCCTCTGCATCAATACTTACGCGTGAGTTTTGGAGTGATCTGTACAACCCATCATCGGCAACATTAGGTAAAACAATTTTATCTATATTGGTTATCGCAGAGACCCTGGTCTCTGCTTTCTGGATATTTACCTTAACCGGGCTGGGTGAAGGTTATGCAGTGATTGCTGCAGTACCTTATGTCTACCTGGTAGTTTCTTATGTCAGCTTGTTCATTTTTTATCGGTCCAAGCGTTTTGAGTATTTCACATTTACGCAGCTGATCATGTTGCTTGTCATGCCTTTTTTTATGCAATGGGCAATTGGCGGATTTGAAGCCTCCAGTGGCGTAGCTATTTGGGCCATATTATCGCCCGTAGGCGCCTTGATGATCCTTGGTACACGTCAGTCAACCCCATGGTTCTTCCTGTTCCTTGGATTGGCATTTTTATCATGGAAAATGAACAATTACTTTGCAGTCAATGCAATGCCTATACCTGCACATGTAAAAGATACTTTTTTTCTGATGAATATTACAGGGACGGCGTCTATATTGTATGGCGTATCGCGTTACTTTCAGGGGCAAAAAGAACGGGTAATGCTGTCTTTGGAAATAGAACAGGCCAGGTCTGAGAAATTGTTGCTGAATATTTTACCTGCGCCGATTGCCGAACGTCTTAAAGCCAACGATATGCGCATTGCTGATTACTATGATTCTGTAACCGTCATGTTTGCGGATTTGGTTAATTTTACGCAAATGTCAGAGAAAATGCCGCCAGCGCAGCTCATTGATTTGCTATCGCAAGTATTTCTTGGATTCGACAAGTTGGCAGAAAAATATCAAGTGGAAAAAATCAAGACTATTGGTGATGCCTACATGGTCATTTCCGGCGCGCCGGTAGTTTGCGCAGATCACGCGCATAGAATTGCAAGTATGGCACTGGAGATGCAAGAAGCACTAAAGGAAGTTGCGGCAAAGACAGGCTTGAATTTGAATATGCGTATAGGTATCAATAGTGGCCCGGTAGTGGCAGGCGTGATTGGCAGTAGAAAATTCAGCTACGACTTATGGGGTGATACCGTCAACATGGCTAGCCGCATGGAAGAAACCAGTATGGCAGGCGGGATTCAGGTGACGCAAGAAACCCGGCGTTTGTTGCAGGATACTTATAAATTTTCGGTGCGCTCCAGCGTTGATGTAAAGGGCAAGGGTATGGTTGATGCGTTTATGTTGCTCGGCCATCATTGAGTGTGATTTGTTCCCAATGCAGTATTCAGCATTATTGAATTTTGATTTTGAATGCCTTCCCAATCAGCTGCAATAACTCAGGATTATCCCAGTTTTGGGAGCCGCTGACTTTTCTAATCACACGTCCATGGGCATCCACTAAAATGGTCAATGGAATCGTGTCGGCTCCCAGCATGTTTTCCAGCAACACGTTGCTATCAATATAGTTCTCAAAGGTAAGTTTTGATGTTTTGATGAAACTTGCTGCCGCGTTTGCATCGTCATCAGTGGAAATGCCGATCACGTTGAATTTTTCGCCCCCGAAGCGCTGGGATAAATGCTGTATTGAAGCCATTTCATTGCGACAGGGGCTGCACCAGCTTGCCCAAACATTGATGATGAGTGGTTTACCGCGAAATTCGGAGATTTTTCGAGATTTACCTGACAAGCCTTGTAGCGTGGCTTCACGTAGATAGCTCCCAACCTGAACTTCGCCTTCCGTGTTCGCTAATATTGAAGGGGAAAACATTAAAAAAATCAAAATTGAAAATATTGTTTTCATATGTGTGAATGACCTATTTGAAGTTTGTGCGCATGGCTAATTTGTATTTATCTTATCGCCGCTGGCGCAGTGCCATAGAGTGTTTCTACCATGACGCCTATTTCTTTTAGAAATGGCGTGGGTAAAATTCCGCCAGCACAAATGATGACGGCATCATTGGGTATTTCTACAGTTTCCTTGTTGGCCAATTCGATCTTTACCGTATCAACAAGTATTTCTTTCACATTTGATTTAAGCTCAACACGGAGTCGTTTGTTTGCTTCCGCCTGTTGCAACCGTTCGCGATTTTTAGCTTTTACACGGCCAAAAGCCTCGCTACGATAAGACAGCGTTACGGTCGTATCGGGTTGTTCGGAAATGGTTATTGCAGCTTCCAGTGCGCTATCGCCGCCACCCACCACCAGTACATGGTGATTGCGAAATTGCTCGGGGTCGATTAAGCGATATACCACTTTGGCCTGATCTTCACCTGGAACATCAAGTTTACGCGGGGTGCCTTGCCTGCCGATTGCAAGCAATACATTGCCTGCCTGATAAGTGGCTCTTGATGTTTTTACTTCATAGCCAAGCGCATTTTTAGTGATGGTTTCCATGCGCTCGTTAAAATTAACGTTGAGTTCGTTTTCTTGTAATACACGCAACCAAAATCCCAGCAGTTCTTCTTTGCTGATGTCGTACATTTCTACTTTACCTACAATAGGCAGCTGCACCGGCTGGGTCATGGCGACCTTGTTGCGGGGATATTTATAGATGGCACCGCCTAGGGAGTCTTCCTGTTCTATAGTGATATATTTAAGCTGCTGTTCTTTCGCTGCCAGTGATGCTGAAAGTCCGGCCGGCCCGGCTCCAACGATGACGACATCAAGTTCGTTACCCTCAATTTTTTTCTTTTGGATAGATTCCATGGCCTGTTTGCCTTGCTCGGCAGCTTTACGTATCAGCCCCATGCCGCCAAGTTCGCCCGCGATAAAAATATTGGGTACATTCGTTTCAAAAGTGGGGGAGACATAGGGGATGTCCATGCCGCGTTTTTCAGTTCCGAACACCAGTGTAATTGCCTCCACCGGACATGCTACCAGACATGCCCCATGGCCGATACAATGTGTGGGGTCAGTGAGGACTGCCTTGCCTTTGATGATGCTGAGGGCTTTTTCCGGACATGCCTTCACGCAGGCGCCGGATCCGCAGCAGCGAGCTAGGTCAATCACCGGATGTATTGATGCCGGTTCTGTTAATCCAGCTTCGTTTGCTTCGTGTAAACGCTCGCGACCGCGCCGACTTTTCTTTTCCTGACGCGTAATGTAAAACACCAAAATCAAAAATAAGGGGGCGACATATATAAGTAAGGTTGTGGTTGACATAGTTGGCATATCTATAGATAGCAATTAACTTCCGGGTGCTTAAAAAACATAATCTTTGATATCTAAAATATAACTATTGAAAATTTGTAAAAGAAGTGGGCATAATATGTGTGAAAATTTCCCACGTCAAGTCTTGTAAAAAGTATTATAATTGCAGTCGCCCAAAAGTATTTACGTTTATACCAGTTAATATAAAGGAGACGCGGTGCCAGGTAAAACAGGAAGTTTTTTAAATCAGCTGGTTCTGACAACGCTGATAGCAGTATTGGTATTTGCTGGCTGGAAAATAGCTCACGGTCATTATTATAAGTCTGGTGTCGGGCTTGGGTATAACTTGGGGCTGGCAGGTGGGTTAATGATGCTTACGCTGCTTATGTATTCTTTTCGTAAACATATCAAGTTTATGCAGGGTTTGGGCAAGCTGAAGTACTGGTTTCGTATACACATGATACTTGGTGTGCTTGGTCCGACATTGGTTTTGTTCCATACTACTTTTCGCGTTGGATCTGTTAATGCGGCTGTAGCGCTTTACTGCATGCTGCTGGTAGCCGGTAGCGGATTGATTGGTAAGTTTGTATACACGCGCATTCACAAAGGGTTATATGGCAGCCGTTCAACTTTAAAAGAAGCGCGGGAAGAATTGGCTGGCAGTACAGGGAATGTGCATTCGCGTTTGCATTTTTTTCCAACAGTCGAAAGATGGATTGATAAATTCGAGCGCCAAGCGCTGGAAAAAAAGCGCAATTTCTTTGAAGGTGTCTGGTATTTTCTTAGTTTCGATGCGCGCCGCATGCTGCTGGTCTGGCGCTGTAGGCGCAATATACGCCGTAAGCTGGGTGGCCGCATGGATGATGTCGCCAAAGAGGCGGTGCAATTGGTCGGCCAGTATTTGTTGCAGATACAAACCGTTGCTCAGTTTAAAAAGTTCGAGCAGATATTTTCCGCATGGCATGTTTTGCATATTCCGCTGATGTATATGATGGTGGCAACCGCTATATTCCATGTTATTTGGGTACATATGTATTGATTGGTTAATCACTGATGCTACGTTTATTCACCTTCTTTACACTAATATTTCTGCTGTCATCTGGTGCAGCAGCCGATACGCTTGAAAGCGTCATGATGCCCGGCAAGGTTATCCAGGGGCATTTGAAGTGGGAAGACGATTGCCAAAAGTGCCATAAACGCTTCGATAAGGAAGGCCAGAACCAGTTATGTAAGGATTGTCATAAAGATATTAATAAAGATGTAGGGCAAAAAAAAGGTTTGCACGGCCGTCTAAAAGACGGTCGTAACTGCTCGGAATGTCACACCGAGCATAAAGGCCGTGCAGCGCAGATAGCACCTATTAATGAAAAAACGTTTAAACATGACCAGACTGATTTTGAGCTGAAAGGCGCGCACACCGACGCCAAAAAAACAGATTGCAAAGACTGCCATAAACCTAAAATCAAGTATCGTGATGCACCGAATACCTGTAATGGCTGCCATAAAAAAGACGATAAACATGAAGGCTCGCTAGGCACTTCCTGCGAAAATTGCCACGCTGAAAAAGACTGGAAAGACACCAAGGGTACGTTCGATCACAACAAGAGCAAATTTGCGCTTGAAGGCAAACATGCCGATGTTAAGTGTGATGAATGCCACAAAACCAAAAAATATCGTGAAGCGCCTAAAGATTGCTATTCCTGCCATAAGAAAGACGATAAACACAAAGGTATTTTTGGACAAAAATGCGCTAATTGCCATACTGCTAAAGACTGGAAAGAAGCGACGTTTGACCATGGTAAGGATACTAAATATGTTTTGCGCGGCAAGCACCTGTCTGCCAAGTGTGACAGCTGTCATAAACCAAATGCATCAACATTAAAATTGCCAACGAGCTGTGTGTCTTGTCATCGCAGCGATGATAAGCATGAAGGCACGCTGGGTGACCGCTGTGAGAAATGCCATGTGGAGAAAAGCTGGCTAAGCACGCCGGGTTTCGATCATGACGACACCAAGTTCCCGCTGCGTGATAAGCATAAGGCTGCCAAGTGCCAGACTTGTCACAAGAGCGGGATGAAGGAGAAACTGCCTCTGCTATGTAATGATTGCCATAAGAGCGATGATAAGCATAAAGGTAATTTTGGCGAGAAGTGTGAAAGCTGTCATACCGAAAAAGACTGGAAAACCCCCAGCAAGTTTAACCATGACCGTGATACCAAGTATGTGTTGCGTGATAAGCACAAAGCAGCAAAATGCGATGGCTGCCACACAGGTAAACTTTATGGGCAAAACCTGAAGACCGATTGTTATTCCTGTCACAAGAAAGATGATGACACTAAAGCGCATAAGGGGCGTTATGACCAGAAATGCGAGACCTGCCATGTCGAGAAATCATGGAAAACCCTGATATTCGACCATGACCGGGACACCAAGTACCGTTTGCTGGATAAGCACAGGGCGGTCAAGTGTGATTCATGCCACAAGGCGAGTTTATATCGCGATAAGCTGAAAAGCACCTGTATTGCCTGCCATAAGCAGGATGACAAGCACAAGGGTCAGTTGGGTGATAAGTGTGAGGATTGCCACGTTGAAAAATCCTGGACGCAGGCGAAATTTGATCACAATAAATCCAAGTTTCCGCTGACTGGCAGGCATTACAAGGTGGAGTGTAAAAAGTGCCATCTGACACCAGCATTTAAAGATGCGGAAGTCGAATGTGTAAGTTGCCATAAAAAAGAAGACGTCCATAAACTTCGCCTTGGGCCGCAATGCGAAACTTGCCACAATGCGCGTGATTGGAAAGTTTGGGACTTCGACCACGACAAGAAAACCAAATTTAAGCTGGACGGCGGGCATAAAGGCATTGCTTGTTACGACTGCCATAGGAGTCCATCAAAAGGCAAAAAACTTAGCACGCCGGTGGCCTGTGGGGATTGTCATGCATCTGATGATGCGCACGATGGTAACTTCGGGCGGCAGTGTGAGCGCTGCCATGTATCCAGCTCTTGGTCGCAATTGAAACCAGGGGCAGGGTTCTCGCGCTAGCCTGGATTTTAAGTGCTGGTAGTCTGGCTGCAAAACCTTTAAGATATAGCAGCGCTGATTAACCACAGCTTTTTAACCATTAAGAAGCTGTGGTTTACGAAATAATTGCTGATAAATTTGGCAGTAGATTAGCCGGGCAGGTGGATCAGCTAAATTAGAAAGTATAGCCAAGCATTACACCACCGCCCCAATCCGTACTTACATCAGAATAGCCGTGCGTAATGTAGCTTTGCAATTTGTATTGCGCGCTGAATTTATGTGTAAGGAAGGCCGTGACTTCGCGTAATGGGTCTGAACTATCGAGCGTTTTCTGGCGATAATCAGCCATGATGCCGGTACTCGTTGAAGGGGTAAGCCTGTATGATAAACCCGCTGAGCCAAACCACACGTTATTTAAATTTACGCCGACAGGATCTCCCATCAGCTTGTAGCCAAATCCACCAAATAAAGTGATAGGCTTGCTAATTGGCTTGTAGGCATCAAGTTCTACTACGTAGTCATTTTCTCCGGTCCCCAAACCCCTTGTTTTTGAAGCTGTAGCAAATTTTACTTTGCCAGTTAAATCCAGGGTCAATGGGCGAACTTCGCCGAAGTTTGCAATGGTATGTGTTGCTGAAAGTACTACATCACCCAAGCCGGATTCTGTGTTTTTTTTACGACTGGAGTTTCCGCGCACGAGAATCGCATCAGCGCCAACTACATCGCCAGGCCCGGTAATTTGGATCCATGGGACAGTCAACTTAATTGTGGAGGTATCGGTTTCATATTTCGCTACCAAGGGAACGTAGGTAATATCAGTCGATTGGGATTGACCATACTTACCCGTACTATAATCCACACCGCTGGTTAAACTGAATGATCCCTCTGCAAGCGCAAGCGTTGATTGGGAGGACATCATTGCTAACAGAGCAGAAGTCCCGGCTATGTTGATATTTATTTTCATAGCGCGGTATTTTATTTGCTTACCGCCAAAAAAGCCATTTTTATTGTAAGGTTTTTATTGCTTGTTAATCGTGATGTTCGTGCACCTCAGGTTTTTCGAATTCGATTTTCTCCGGCCTTTCGATTTTCTCTGGCCTCTCAATTTTCTCCGGCCTCTCGATTTTCTCCGGCTTTTCAATCTTCTCAGGCTTTTCCGGTTTCTCAATTTTCTCCGGTTTATCGATCTTCTCAAGTTTCATGAATTTTTCGGTCGTATCAACTCTTTCAGCCTTCTCAGCTTTCTCAGCTTTCTCAGCTTTCTCAGCTTTCTCAGCTTTCTCGGACTTCTCGGACTTCTCGGACTTCTCGGTTTCTGATAATTTTAGATTGTGTTCGTCGTTTATCGATGACTTTTCATTTGCGTCTTCAGTGTCGGTTCTGCTTAGCGGAATAGCATGTGAATCATGTTGTTTTTTATTTTCGGTTTTAATCGGTTTTAGTTCAATAGATTGTACGGTTGTTATTCCGGTTGCTATTTGGCCGCGGATAATTACAACTTTTCCAGCCAGGTTTTTACCGGAATTATTACCGACAACTTTCGTTTTATCCGTCACAACGACTGATTGACCCCCCACTATCACTCGTCCATTACCTGGCCCAGCCGTTGCTATGCCTTGTAAGTGGAAAACTTCTACTTTTTGTAAGAGATCGCTGACTGGACCCTTTGTCATGTCTCTGACATTAAGAGCCTTGCCATCCCAAGTGCCGCTCAGGCGAACGTCACCATTTCCAGCTGGTTTAGACAAGCCTTCTATCCTGGTGCCATTTAGATATAGTTTATTGCCCAGACGGGTTAAATTGCCAACTGTTTGCACCGTATCCTGCGCTTTAGTTAAATCGATCCTGCTTGCTTGTACGCTGCCGTCAGCTTTGCGAAGCCCGCTGACATTTAACCATTGCCCAACTTTCAATCCTTTGAATTGAGCGCTATCTACAGAAACTTTCTGCCCCATCACTTTTAGTTCACGGTGAGTAACATCTATATCTGTAATTGGCCCGGTGATTTGGTGGTAGGCATGGATTTCCTGTGCCATTAGTGACTGTCCTTTGCCTGATGCCCTGACGGCAACGACTTGACCTATCGCTAATGAGCTACTATTGATTTGTTTCCCGTCTAATTCGACTGGTGTTTTATTATCAAAATTTACTTCGAGGCTGTTGACGCAAATGCTGCCGAAACCAGTAATGACGCCAACAATACCCGTGCCGCCAATACCGGCTTGCGCTTGCATACCTGTACCGCCTATGCCGGCTTGTGCTGGCATACCCGTGCCGCCTATGCCGGCTTGCACTCCGGTGCCACCGATTCCAGCCCGTGCTGGTGCCCCGGTGCCACCAATACCGGCCTGCGCTTGCTTGCCAGTGCCGCCGATTCCACCGGTTTCGGGTGCAATGCCGGTGCCGCCAATACCTTGGCTAACTTCTATGCCCGTGCCGCCAATGCCGCCGTCATCACAAGGGTTGGCGAGCGCAGATAACGATATGCTCATCATCAATATTGCAAGGCAATGAGGTATGCGGAATTTCATGTCAGTCCTGTGGAGTAACCAGTTTCATAGCGAATAATGAGTGGGATTTAGCCATTTTTTTCGCTCATTTTTTTGTGATTTTCATAAGTCAACTTATTAATCGGGTCTTCTTTGGCATGATAAAAATACACTGCAAAAGTAAAACGCTGATCCGCTTCAGAGGTATCAGCTAACTCTGATTGAAGTTCGATGGCGCGTTTATTCACTGTCTTTAAGGCAATCATGCCCTGTGTTTCGGCCAGCACTTTTAGTTCATTGATTGCAGCCGGTGTTAGTGCGTCATAATAGACGCAGCGTTCCAGCATGGGCGGGGTAATGTTCATAAGGTTGTGCGCTGTCGCGGCAACGTGGTCATGAATGTTTTGTTGAAAGAAATAGAGTTTTTCTTCAAATCCTGCTCTTGGCACAAATGCCTCCGAATTCAGGCAGACGCAGTCGTTATCGTCAATATGTACAACGCCAACTCTTAACCATTCATCCAGCACGGGCCTGGCTCTAATATCTTTACTTACCCGCGCTACAAGACGCTCAAAGGAGCAGTCTCCGCCAACGCTCGCTAACCTTGGCAGTGGTTTTGGATTTCCGTCAGGGTCAACAAAATTGGGATCACTAATCCATAAGCCAACCAGCTGTGACCCTAAAGTGGCGAGTAATGATTGGTTTTGGGCATTTTGAGGTTGGTCACGTAATCGATGGACATCCTTGCGGTGTAAACCTGTTAGCAGGCTGATACGGCTATCGGTTTGTTCACGTTTCTCTAATTTGAAATCTTCTTCAGCGACCTGAACAAAAACTGTCTTTAATGTTTCCAGCAGCATCGGGTAATTTACCCCCTGTGCAAGCGCCAGTCTGATAAGCGGCTTAAGCACACGTTGTAATGCCGTGAGCATTTTTTGTTGCACGGAATTGCTTGAAGTGATTTCGTAATCGTAGGGCATAGTTAATTATACTCAATGTAGGAGTGATTATACATAATGTGGGAAATTTTTACACATTTATGTTGACGTGTGAAAATATCACACATATCATAGGCACGAAAATGAAGGTTGCCTATCACACCTTTGGGGGAACGTTTTTATGAAACCAATAGCAAAACTAACAGATCCTGCACTCAGTGGCCGTATTTTCGCTATGTTGCGATGGGCGAGTCTATTGTTTGCAGTATTGTTACTGAGCCTTTCTCTTGGTGTAATAGATGCCTCAGCGGCCAATAGCCCGAAAATTAAGAAGCATGTAAATTTTGACCATAATAGGACGGGCTTTATTCTTAGTGGTACGCATGCCAAAACGAATTGTGAAACTTGCCATATCAGGGGCGTTTTTAAAGGCACGCCTAGGCAGTGTAGTGCTTGCCATATCCAAAGTGGGCGCGCTTCAACAAGTGCAAAGCCAAGCAAACATATTCCGACCAATGATTCATGTGACACCTGTCATAAAACAACCAGTTTCCTTTCAGCAAACTTCAATCATGAAAGTGTAGTTGCAGGAAGCTGTGCAACTTGCCACAACAATACAAATGCACGTGGCAAGCCAGCGCAACACCTTCAGACAACCACTTCTTGTGATGCATGCCATAAAACAAGTGCATGGCTGCCAGCTACAGGGTTTAATCATCAGGGTATTACCAGCGGTTGTGCATCTTGTCATGATGGCATTAAGGCAAAAGGCAAGTCATCAAACCACATCCAGACAAATGCGCCATGCGAAAGCTGCCATAACTCTACTAAATCGTTCAGGGGCGCTATTAGTTTTGACCATAAAGGCATAACAGGTAATTGTGCAAGTTGTCATAACGGCACAAAAGCCAGAGGAAAATCTTCTTCTCACATTCCAACATCCGCGGCTTGCGAAACATGCCATAAACAGACAAGTACATTCCTGGGTGCAAAATATAACCATAGCGGCACTACCAGTGGTTGTGCTAACTGCCATAACGGTAAAACAGCCATCGGAAAATCTGCGGGGCACATTACTACTAACGCAAAATGTGAAACTTGCCATACTTCGACTACAAGCTTTAAGGGTGCGGCAATGAACCACAGCGGTATCACCAGTGGTTGTGCAAGCTGCCATAACGGTACCGCAGCTAAAGGTAAAACAGCCAACCATATAGTTACTACAGCGGCCTGTGAAACCTGCCATAGTTCAACCACCAGCTTTAAAGGTGCGGTGATGATTCATAAGGGTATCACCACTGGTTGTGCAAGCTGTCATAACGGCACGACAGCTAAAGGTAAAACAGCCAACCATATAGTTACTACAGCGGCATGTGAAACTTGCCATAGCTCAACCACCAGCTTCAAGGGTGGCAAAATGAACCACTCTGGCGTTATTAATGGTTGCGATAGCTGCCATAACGGTATTGCTGCCAAAGGTAAGACCAGCAACCATATTCCGACCACAGCATCTTGTGAGACTTGTCATAAATCGACCACCAGCTTTAAAGGTGGAACAATGAACCATGCAGGCATTACTGCTGGCTGTGCCAACTGCCATAACGGCAGCACGGCCAAAGGTAAACCAGGCAACCATATCCAAACCACAGCGGCTTGCGAGACTTGTCATACTTCAACAACCAGTTTTAAAACTGGCGTGATGAATCACACTGGTATCACTAGCGGTTGTGCAAGCTGCCATAACGGTACTAAAGCCAAGGGTAAATCAAGTACCCATATACCGACTTCAGCTGCCTGTGAGACTTGTCATAAGAATACAACCTCTTTCACTCCTGCGACTATGAATCATAGTGGCATTAGCAGCGGTTGTGCGACTTGTCATGGAGGCGGTTTTGCTAATGTAACATCTAAACCAGGCACGCATATTGTTACCAGCGCTGCCTGCGAGACTTGTCATAAATCGACGACAAGCTTCAAGACTGGTGCTGCAATGAACCACTCCGGCATTACCAGTGGTTGTGCAAGCTGCCATAACGGCACAACAGCCAAAGGCAAGTCAAGCACCCATATCCCGACTTCTACGGCTTGTGAAAGCTGCCATAAGAGCACTACCAGTTTTGTCGGTGCGACGATGAACCATACCGGTATCGCGACTGATTGTGCGAGCTGCCATAATGGAACTTCGGCCAAGGGTAAATCCAGCAGCCATATCCAGACGACAGCTCCTTGCGAGACCTGCCATAAGAGCACCACCAGTTTTGCCAATGGCGCCATGAACCACACCGGTATCACCTCGGGTTGTGCCAATTGCCACAACGGCAGCACTGCCAAGGGTAAATCCAGCAGTCATATCCAGACGACAGCTCCTTGCGAGACCTGCCATAAGAGCACCAGCAGTTTTGCCGGTGCAACGATGAACCATACCGGTATCACCTCTGGTTGTGCCAATTGCCATAACGGCAGCACTGCCAAGGGTAAATCCAGCAAGCATATCCAGACTACCGCGGCCTGCGAGACCTGCCATAAGAGCACCAGCAGCTTCCTGGATGCAACGATGGATCACACCGGTATCACTAGCGGCTGCGCCAACTGCCATAACGGTTCAACTGCTAAAGGCAAGCCAAGCACTCACATTCAGACCACTGCCGCGTGTGAGACTTGTCATAAGAGCACCAGCAGCTTTGCCAACGGAACTATGAACCACACCGGTATTACCAGCGGTTGTGCCAACTGCCACAATGGCAGCACTGCCAAAGGCAAGCCAAGCACCCATATCCAGACCACGGCGGCCTGCGAGACCTGCCATAAGAGCACCAGCAGCTTTGCCGGCGCGACGATGGATCACACTGGCATCACCTCCGGTTGCGCTAACTGCCATAACGGTTCAACCGCTAAGGGTAAACCAAGCACCCATATCCAGACCACAGCGGCCTGTGAGACCTGCCATAAGAGTACCAGCACTTTCACTACTGGTACCATGAACCACACCGGCATTACCTCCGGTTGCGCCAACTGCCATAACGGTTCAACCGCTAAGGGTAAACCAAGCACTCACATTCAGACCACTGCCGCCTGCGAGACCTGCCATAAGAGCACCAGCAGCTTTGCCAACGGAACTATGAACCACACCGGTATTACCAGCGGTTGTGCCAACTGCCACAATGGCAGCACTGCCAAAGGCAAGCCAAGCACTCACATTCAGACCACTGCCGCCTGCGAGACTTGTCATAAGAGTACCAGCAGTTTTGCCACAGGCGCTATGAACCATACCGGCATTACCAGCGGCTGCGCCAACTGCCATAACGGTTCGACCGCCAAAGGTAAGCCAAGTACCCATATCCAGACCACTGCCGCGTGTGAGACTTGTCATAAGAGCACCAGCAGCTTTGCTGGCGCGACGATGAACCACACCGGCATTACCTCTGGTTGTGCCAACTGCCACAATGGCAGCACTGCCAAAGGTAAGCCAAGCACCCATATCCAGACCACTGCCGCTTGCGAGACCTGCCATAAGAGCACCAGCAGCTTTGCCGGTGCGACGATGAACCATACCGGCATCACCTCCGGTTGCGCCAACTGCCATAACGGCAGCACTGCTAAAGGCAAGCCAGCTACCCATATCCAGACCACAGCGGCCTGTGAGACCTGCCATAAGAGTACCAGCACTTTTACTACCGGTACCATGAACCACACTGGCATTACCTCCGGTTGCGCTAATTGCCATAACGGCAGTACAGCTTTAGGCAAGCCAGCTACCCATATCCAGA
>JBAQME010000038.1:0-1526 GCA_049302535.1 Methylotenera sp. | reverse complement strand
TCTTTATACAGCGCGGTGATCTGGCCTGCTGTTTCCAGCTTCTCATAGCCGTAGAAAGTGGTGGCAATGCCGTCGTACTCAAGGTTGGCAGCCATTTTGAATTTGCCGGCAGAACGTGCCTGTTCTTTTTGGCGAGCCATTGCGGCGTCAAAAGCAGCAGTGTCTACTTTTACGTTGCGCTCGCGGCAGATGTCGGCGGTTAAATCCAGCGGGAAGCCGTAAGTGTCGTGCAGTTTGAAAGCAGTTTCACCGTTGAAAACTTCTTTGGTATCGGCAAGTTCTGATTCCAGGATTGCCATGCCGTTTTCAATGGTTTCAAAGAAGCGGTCTTCTTCCTGTTTCAGAATATCCGTGATGCGTGTTTGATTGCTGACTAACTCAGGGTAAGCGCCGCCCATTGCGGCAACCAAATCTGGCACCAGTTTATGGAAGAACGCGCTACGCACACCCAGCTTGTAACCATGGCGAATCGCGCGACGGATAATGCGGCGCAACACGTAGCCGCGGCCTTCATTACCAGGAATCACGCCGTCGGCAATCAGGAAACTGCAAGCGCGGATATGGTCAGCCAGCACTTTGAGTGATGGGCTGTTTAAATCGGCGGCCTTGGTTTCGCGCGCGGCGGCAGCAATCAAGGTTTGGAATAAATCAATCTCGTAGTTTGCATGTACATGCTGCAGTACAGCGGAGATACGCTCCAAGCCCATGCCGGTATCAACTGATGGTTTTGGCAGCGGGTGCATCACACCGGCTTCATCGCGGTTGTATTGCATGAACACGTTGTTCCAGATCTCGATGAAACGGTCACCGTCTTCATCCGGGCTGCCTGGAGGTCCGCCGAAATGGTGCGCGCCGTGGTCATAGAAAATCTCGGTACATGGGCCGCATGGGCCGGTATCGCCCATCATCCAGAAGTTGTCGGATGCGTAACGCGCGCCTTTGTTATCGCCAATGCGGATGATGCGCTCAGCGGGCACGCCAATGTCGTTAAGCCAGATGTTGTAAGCTTCATCATCTTCGGCGTAGACGGTAACGGTTAGTTTTTCTTTAGGTAATTTGAATACTACAGTCAGCAGTTCCCATGCGTAACTGATTGCATCTTTTTTGAAGTAATCACCAAAGCTGAAGTTGCCCAGCATTTCAAAGAATGTGTGGTGACGTGCGGTGTAGCCGACATTTTCCAGGTCGTTATGCTTGCCGCCGGCGCGTACACATTTCTGGCTTGAGGTTGCACGTGTGTATGGGCGTTTATCAAAGCCCAGAAATACATCCTTGAATTGGTTCATACCTGCATTGGTGAATAGCAGGGTAGGGTCGCCGTGCGGCACCAGAGAGCTGGATGAAACGATTTCGTGGCCTTTAGATGCAAAAAAATCCAGGAAGGCCTGGCGGATTTCGTTACTGCTTGGGTTGTTGCTCAATTTAATTGTCATAAAATTTGATTCTAAATAGCCTGTTTAATCGTTTTCTTCAGCCTCAGCTGCGTTTAATACTTTTTTAATCATGTCAAAACCAAAGCCGCGGCT
>JBAQME010000037.1:0-2774 GCA_049302535.1 Methylotenera sp. | reverse complement strand
GTATTCACTATGTCACTGCAGGCTGCACCTGATGATGATTTTGGCCGATTATTTAGCCGTCCTAATGAACGTAAAAACCTGGATATTTTGCGGCAAAATCAAAAATTAAAAGTTGCTACTCCGCAAGATGCTCTTCAGTCCGAGTCGACAGTTGACGCAACTCCGCCAGAATTGCCAGATCCAATCACAATGCAAGGTTATGTAAAACGTAGCGATGGTTCAAGTACTCTATGGATTAATAACAAAGCCGTGCAAGAAGATAGTGCAGTGGATGATGTGCAAATTGGTCGCTTAAATAAGCGAGCAGGTTCTGTTGCCGGCTCAGATAGCTTGAATGTAAATATTCCTGCAACTGGCAAACACATTCACTTGAAAGCAGGACAAGTGTACGAACCTGAAACTAACAAAATTAAAGAACTGAAATTGTTAGAAAAAGAAAAGTGGCTGAATTTGGAAGAAACTGGGGTTATTGGTAATGAAGTTTCCCCATAAACAAAAACAACAAGGCATGGCGCTAATCATGCTGGTTTTTATTGTTGGTTTAGCTGCGGCAGGGTATCTATTACATGCTTTAAATCCGGCTACAGTAAAAATTGAACGCGATAAAAAAACGGCGGCAGCACTTGCAGAGGCGAAGGCTGCGCTGATCGGATGGTCAGTGAAGAACAATACTCCTGGGCAATTGCCTTGCCCGGAGGACCTTGAATTAATCGGTTTGGCTACTGAAGGCCAATCTATGTTATCTTGTAACGACCCTAATAAAAGGATTGGCCGTTTGCCATGGCGTACTTTGGGGCTTGGGGATATTAGAGATGGTAATGGGGACAAGTTGTGGTATGCATTGTCAGACGGTTTCCGCAAACAGCCGATAAATAGTGACACTCTAGCTCAGTTGACTGTTGACGGGATTGCTGGAAGCGCTGTTGCAATCATCTTTTCTGCAGGCTCTGCGTTGAATGGACAATCTCGCCCGATACCGACTGCCGCTACCCCACCGGATATCGCACAATATCTAGATGGTTCCAACAGTGATAATGATAATGCTTTTGTCACTAGTGGCGTATTGGGGAGTTTTAACGATCAACTGTTATCGATAACACATTACGATTTGTTCCAACTGGTTGAAAAAAGAGTGGCGGGTGAGGCTTTGAAGTGCCTTGATATTTTTGCAAGTGGAGCTGGTGGTAAATATCCGTGGCCAGCAGAATTAGATTCATCGGCTCCAGTAAATTACTCTGGCGATGTAGGAGCTTCTATGGGTCGCTTTCCCGACAGCCCAATGGGTGGAAATTGGCCAGGGGCATGTGCAATTCCTGTAGGGGGTGGTGGATGGTGGTCGAGCTGGAAAGAAATCGTGTTTTTTGCAGTTGCTGATGAGTATAAGCCTACAGGTACTGCCGCTCCTTGTGGTACTTGTCTAACAGTTAATCCCCCTTCAGTAAGCCCTGATAAGAAGGTTGTAGTTATGGTTGCTGGTAAGGCATTTGCTAACCAGAGCCGAACTACTAATGCGCATAAAGGTGCTGTGACCAATTATTTAGAAGCCCCAAACAATGGTGGTGTATCGTTTGCACAACAGCATGCAACTTCTTCATTTAATGATGTAGTGGTATACCGCTGATGAAAAAGCAAAACACAACAGATAGAAGAGTGAGGTTTCAGCGAGGGTTTACCTTGGTCGAGATGGCCGTGGTTTTAGTCATATTTGCTATACTTTTAGGTGGATTGATAGTTCCACTTTCTGCACAAATTGATATGCAGCGCTATAATGAAACTAAAAATATTTTGGAAGATACAAAGGGAGCTTTGCTTGGGTATGTTACAGCAAATAAAAGACTTCCATGCCCAGATACTGATGGTGATGGATTAGAGCAGCCCCTTGTGGCGGTAATACAAAATGACACTCCAGCACCACAAAGTACTCAAACGTTTTCATGCCCAACTTTAGAAGGTAGGTTGCCTTTTCAAACTTTAAGTGTAGGTAGAATGGATGGCTGGTCAAATCAATTGCTTTACCGGGTAAGTCCAGCTTTCAGCACCAGAACTAAGGTTTTTAGCGCAAACAACGCTATGGGAGCCGTAATTAGTGATACCTATTTCACTTTAACGAGCACTGGGAATATTGCTATTCAGACTCGTGGAGATGACCCCGGAACTGCAGCAGTTGAAACAAAGTTTTTGCTAAATTTAGCAACTAATGTCCCTGCCGTAATTATCTCTCATGGCAAAAATGGATACGGTGCTATTAGTTCTGATGGAACTGCAATGCCGTTACCTCCCGTTGTAAATGCAGATGAAGAAACGAATCGCACAGCAGGAACGACAAAAATTATCAGGACTGTGGCCGCGATATCAGGAGCCTGTAGTGATACGGTAGAAGGTTCTGCTAGTTGTGAATTTGATGATGTTGTTACCTGGCTTTCAGCAAACGTGATTGTTAATCGTATGGTAATGACGGGACAATTACCTTAAGCCTATGAACGACAACCAACTCCTCCGTTACAGCCGTCATATTCTTCTGCCTGAAGTAGGTTATGAAGGTCAGGATAAACTCGTCAATAGCCATGCGTTGATTGTGGGCGCGGGTGGCTTGGGTTCGCCCGCTGCTTTGTATCTGGCAGCAGGGGGCGTTGGTACAATTACTATCTGTGATTTTGATGTGGTGGATTTAACCAATTTGCAGCGCCAGATTTTGCATACCACGTCTTCCGTGGGTATCAATAAGGCAGTTTCTGCACAAAAAACACTGTTAGAAATTAATCCTGAAGTAAAAG
>JBAQME010000036.1:0-7171 GCA_049302535.1 Methylotenera sp. | reverse complement strand
TTATTCGTCTATTTTTCTAATCTAAGCGATGCGTTTAACGTTAGCACCCAAAGCATTCAATTTCTCTTCCAGATTCTCGTAACCACGGTCGAGGTGATAGATACGCTCAATCACAGTATCGCCACGCGCCACCAGACCCGCCAGAACCAGGCTGGCAGAAGCGCGCAAGTCCGTCGCCATGACGGTTGCACCATCCAGTAAAGGCACGCCTTTCACCAGCGCAGTATTACCATCGATACTGATATCAGCGCCCATACGCTGCATTTCCTGCACATGCATGAAACGGTTTTCAAAGATCGTTTCAGTAACTTTTGCCACACCTTCCGCCATGGTGTTAAGCGCCATGAACTGGGCTTGCATATCAGTCGGGAATGCCGGGTGCGGTGCCGTACGGATATTCACAGCTTTTAACTTGCCGTCACTTTTCACGGTAATCGTATCTGCATCACTGGTCACTTCAGCACCAGCTTCACGCAATTTTTCAATCACGGCATCCAGCAGATCAGCGCGGGCATTGAGCAACTTGACCTCGCCGCCAGTCATTGCGGCTGCCACCATATAAGTGCCGGCTTCAATACGGTCACATACTACATTATGTGTGGTGCCGTTGAGTTTCTCCACACCTACAATCGTAATCACATCCGTGCCTGCACCTGTGATTTTCGCACCCATTTTAATAAGCATCTCGGCCAGGTCGATCACTTCGGGTTCTTTAGCCGCATTTTCCAGCACAGTTGTACCTTCAGCCAGGGTTGCGGCCATCATCAGGTTTTCCGTACCGGTGACAGTTACCAGATCCATGTAGTAGCGCGCACCTTGCAAACGCCGATTAGGCAAGTGCAAAGTACTCGCCTGAATATAGCCGTGTGTAATATGTATCGCGGCACCCATCGCCAGCAGGCCTTTGATGTGCAAATCTACCGGACGCGAGCCGATAGCACAGCCGCCAGGCAACGATACGCGCGCAGTACCAAAACGCGCCAATAACGGGCCCAATACCAGAATAGACGCGCGCATGGTTTTAACCATTTCATAAGTTGCTTCAAAAGACGCAACCTCACTGGCATCCAAAGTCACTTTATCCCCATCACGGGAGATCTTTACCCCCATGGTATCAAGCAGCTTAATGGTAGTGTCAATGTCCTTTAACGCTGCAACACTACTGAGATGCAATGGCGTTTCTGCGAGCAAAGACGCACACAAAATCGGCAATGCCGCATTTTTTGCGCCGGAAATGGTGACTACACCATTGAGACGATTACCTCCGGTGATAAGTAATTTATCCAATTATTTAGCCGCATTCAATAAAGTTTGCAGCTCGCCGCTTTCATACATGGCACGCATAATATCTGAGCCACCGATGAACTCACCGTTGATATAGAGCTGTGGGATAGTTGGCCAGTTTGCATACACCTTGATACCCTCGCGAATATTTTGATCTGCCAACACATCTACCGCCAGATATTCTGCATTACAAGCCTTTAAAATTTGCGTCGCCAAATTTGAAAAACCACATTGCGGAAACTTGGGGCTTCCCTTCATGTAAAGTACCACCGGGTTACTGGTAACCTGTTTCTTAATAAGTTCTTGCGTGTCCATATTTTTCCTATTTCAAAATTCTTTTTACAGCATCTTGCTATTTATTTTTGCAAAAATGCGATAGCTCAATCTTTATTTTTTAGCTTTAGCCATGCCTCTGGCGTCAACGTTTTCATTGATAGCGCGTGTATCTCCGCCTTCATCCTGTCACCCAACGCTGCATAAACCAGCTGGTGCTGCTGCACCATTGTTTTACCCGTAAATTCAGGACTTACGATCAATGCCTCAAAATGCGTTCCATCGTCACCAGTCACCTTGATGTGGTCACAGGCTAAATTTTGCGTGATATAGGCTTCCAATTGCTGTGCGCTTAACACCGACGATTACCTTCTGCTTTTCAAAATTGACGCTAAGATCTTAGTTTATAGCCGGATTTTAACATTTTTAAGGTAATCAATGCTAACAGTAAGAATGCTGCACCGACGATTGCCAGACTAATCATCGGCGACACATCACCTTTGCCAAAAAAACCATATCTAAAGCCATCAATCATGTAAAAAAACGGGTTTAATTGTGATACTTTTTGCCAGAAGGGCGGTAACGAATGAATGGAATAAAACACTCCGGATAAAAATGACAACGGCATGATAATGAAATTCTGGAAAGCCGCCATCTGATCAAAGCGATCTGCCCATATTCCAGCAATGATACCCAATGTTCCCAACAGGGCACTGCCCAATAAGGCAAAAACGATGATCAGCCATGGATTTGCAATATTCAAATCGACAAACCACATGGCGACTAAATAAATACATAGGCCGACTACCAGTCCGCGGACAATTGCGGCAATCAGGAATGCTAAAAAGAACTGCAAATGCGTCAATGGCGTTAACAGAATAAAGACAATATTACCCATCACTTTTGACTGTATAAGGCTGGAAGAACTGTTAGCAAAAGCATTTTGCAGCACTGACATCATAATCAGCCCGGGAATCAAAAATGCCGTATATGGCACACCGTCATAAACCTGCACGTGACTTTTCAGCACGTGCGAAAAAATCAACAGGTATAGCAATGCCGTAATGACAGGTGCGGCTACGGTTTGAAATGCAACACGCCAGAATCTTAACAGCTCTTTTTTAAGCAATGTCCACGGGCCTCTTAAGGCCATGCTCGACTTTGACGGGCCAATGGATTTTAAATCACTCATCATAACGCGCCCCTTGAAGATCCTGCTTGCGGCGTACTGCCGACCAAGGACAAGAATACCTCTTCCAGGTCCGCTTCATTCAATTGCATATCCAACACCTTAATGCTGGCGGTGCGTAAAGCAGATAACACAAACTCAATCTGCGCCATATCCTCCAAGGCAAAGGTATAAACCCCATTTTCGACATAACGAACCAGCTCCTGAACATTTGCGGGCAACACTACATCGCCCAGGGCTAAACGTAAATGTTTACCCGAGAACTTATTCAGCAAATTAGCAGTGCTATCCAAGGCTACAATCTGCCCTTGTTTCATCATGCCAACTCGGCTACACAGTGTTTCGGCCTCTTCCAGATAATGCGTCGTTAGAATAATGGTATGGCCATCGCGATTTAATTTCTTGATAAACTCCCACAGCATCTGCCGCAACTCAACATCAACGCCAGCTGTTGGCTCATCAAGCACGATTACCGGCGGCTTATGCGCCAAAGCCTGCGCAATCAACGCGCGACGCTTCATACCGCCAGAAAGCCTGCGCATATTGGTATTTGCTTTATCAGCCAAACCCAAACCCTCGAGAATTTCGTCCACCCAAGCATCGTTCTCACGGCCACGCCCAAAATATCCTGCCTGGAATCGCAGCATTTCGCGCACATTAAAGAAAGGATCAAACACCAGCTCTTGCGGCACTACACCCAAGAGCTGACGCGCCTGTCGGTACTGGCTGCCCACATCAAAACCCATGACAGATACATTGCCCGAGCTAGGCGCAATCAAACCGGCCAGAATATTAATTAATGTGGACTTACCTGCACCGTTTGGCCCCAGCAAAGCAAAAAACTCACCTGGCTCAATGGCTAAATCAATACCCTTAAGCGCATGCAGTGCACCAAAATACTTGTGTACTCCACTGATTTTAATTGCAGGCTGGCTCAAATGTGACTTTCGGCTGAAAATTGAATAAGTTTAAATTACTGGCACATAGAACGTGCTTTATACAAAACGATAACAACAACATCACTTTTTACATGGCGATGATTCTATAAAAAACAATAGGCCAATAAATATTGGCCTTATCATTTGCTAAACAGAATACAGTTTCTAATAAATTAATTTGTACTTAGCGGGATAAAGTCTGCAACACCATAGAGTGTCGCCAAACTGTGCAAACTCTCAGGCAAATGCGTAAATACTATTTTTTTATTTGATGCTATGGCGCGTCGTTGCCACTCCATCAGCAAACTTAGCGCAGCTGTATCGATATCAGTAACGGCAGAAAAATCAACCTGCAGGTCATTCGCCATTTCCAGGGCCTTACTTTCAATCAAAACCGCATTGGCGTTATCTACCAGTATCTCGCCTGAGACATGCCATTGATTGTCTTGTAATGCGATGCTTGTCATACACCAGCCGCTTTGTTTTTGTCCGCTAGTTTTTTATTCAAACTATCTAAACCGTTGGTGCGAATTTCGTTGCTAAACTGACTACGATAGTTTGTTACCAAACTTACGCTTTCAATCACAATATCATAGACTTTCCAGCCATCGTCAACCTTCACCAAACTGTAATCAACAGCGATTGGTTGGCCACCCGGCTGTAAAATCTGCGTTTTAACACTTACATTTTTTGCACCAGGTTCAGCGCGCATAGGTTTATATTCAATCACCTGGTTTTTATATTTACCAAGCGCACTAGCATATGTGCGCAACAATAGGCTACGGAACTCTTTTTGAAAAGCAGCTTGCTGTTCGGGCGTTGCAGCCTTCCAATTTTTACCTAGCACCATACGGCATACGCGATCAAAATCAAAGTTTGGCAGGATCTTCTCTTCTGCCAATGCAAATATCTTTTGTTGGCTACCGGCCTGAATATCCTTATCATTTTTGATAGTGGCTAATACATCTTCAGCGGTTTGTTTGACGAGTTCATCCGCAGAAATTTCTGCAAATACAGTACTTGATCCTGCAATCAAAGTTGCAAATAAAGCAACTTTTGCCAAAAAGCTTAAAAACGTTTTCATTGGAACCCTTTAATTTACTCAACAACGATTCTGATATGACAATATGTTGCTGTAAAAAGTTACAACACACCACATACAGTTCGCATTCTAAAACGGCGCGTCACCCAATTCAGTTGACTTCACGTCTTTTGAATTTTTCTCGGAAGATTTAGCATCTTCTTTCGAGTTAGTGTTATTTTCCGATTTGGTATCTGACGCCTTACTGTATAAAAACTGGCTAATCATTTTTTCCAACACAACTGCATCTTGCGTTTGTGTAATTTTATCACCATTTTTCAAAATATCATCTTCACCGCCAGCCTCAAGGCCGATGTACTGCTCTCCCAGCAAGCCTGCTGTATAGATATTAGCGAATGTGTCTTTAGGAAACTCGTAACGCTTGTCAATTTTAATGGTCACCAACGCTTCATATGCTTTAGAATCAAAGCTGATATCAGCCACACGCCCCACTAAAACACCCGCACTTTTCACCGGCGCATTTGGTTTTAAACCGCCAATATTCTCAAAAGCCGCACTCACGCTGTAGGTATCACCAATCTTACTTGATGTTAGATTCCCCACTTTCATAGCCAGACCAAGCAAGGCCGCAACACCTAGCGCCACAAACACACCAACCCATAAATCTATTGTAGTTCTATCCACTTAACATCCCCTCATTCTTACTCTCATGACTGTTTATTACCATTAAACGGTAATCATGAAAGACGTTAAAACAAAATCCAATCCCAACACGGCCAATGAAGAAATAACCACCGTACGTGTTGTAGCATGACTTACACCCTCTGCTGTTGGTGGCGCATCAAACCCTTCAAACAAAGCAATCATGGTACAGGCCACACCAAATACAACACTTTTGATCACGCCATTAACAATATCGTCTCGCACATCCACATTGGCTTGCATTTGCGACCAGAAAGCACCGTCATCAACCCCAATCAAAGGTACAGCCACCATGTATCCGCCCAAAACACCTACCATGGAGAACAATGCAGCCAGTATCGGCATGGCAATGACTCCAGCCCAAAAACGTGGCGCTATAACACGAGCAATCGGGTTAACGGCCATCATTTCCATTGCAGATAGCTGTTCAGTTGCCTTCATCAAACCAATTTCCGCTGTAATTGCAGTCCCTGCCCGGCCAGCAAAAAGTAATGCGGTAACCACCGGCCCTAATTCGCGCACCAATGAAAGCGCCACCAAAACACCGATTGCTTCAGATGAGCCGTATTTCTGCAAGGTGTTATACCCTTGCAAACCTAGAACCATACCCACAAAAAAAGCCGATACGACAATAATCAATAACGACATCACGCCGGTAAAGTATATTTCACGCAAGGTCAGGTGAAATCTTTTGAAACTCTCGCCCGAATAAATAAGCGTCAGGAAAAAGAGTCTTGCACCTGCACCCAAACGCCATATGCGTTCTATCATACGACGGCCGATACCGCGTAACAACTTGGCCATGCCAGTGAATAAGGTTGAATTGATCATTTGCATTTGTGATTGAATTAAATTTTTATAATGATGCTTGTTTAAACAACTCAGCTTGATAACTTGTGGCAGGGTAGTGAAAAGGCACCGGTCCATCTTTTTCGCCATGAACAAACTGATGCACGAAGGGCAATGTAGATTGCATTAAATCGTGTGGCGTACCCTCAGCGGCAACCTCGCCGTTTGCTACAAAATATACATAATCGGCAATCAGGAAAGTTTCTTTAACGTCATGTGAAACGATAATGGAAGTTGCACCTAATGCATCGTTCAGACTGCGAATCAAATCACATATCACACCCATGGAAATGGGGTCTAACCCGGCAAAAGGCTCATCATACATAATGATGTTTGGATCCAACGCAACGGCGCGCGCCAAAGCCACACGCCTAGCCATGCCGCCGGAAAGTTCCGTTGGGCTCAATTGGTGAGCGCCGCGCAGGCCCACCGCATTGAGCTTCATCAACACCAAATCCCTAATCATCGATTCAGGTAAATCTGTCAGCTCTCGCATAGGGAAAGCAACGTTATCAAAAACACTTAAGTCTGTAAACAAGGCGCCATGCTGAAACAGCATGCCCATTGTGCGGCGCAGTTTATACATACCGTCACGGTCTTGCTCGTGCACCACTTTACCATCCACGCGCACTTGACCTTTAACCGGTTTAATTTGGCCACCAATTAAACGTAATAAAGTCGTTTTACCGCTGCCGCTGCCGCCCATAATAGCCACAACCTTGCCTCGTGGAAATACCATGTTGATATTTTTATGCAGCAAACGTCCTTTAAAACCAAAGGATAGATTGTCTATTTCTACGATATTTTCGGACATAGTGAGTACTGAATTTAATATCCCGCTATTTTAATGCAAATAAGCCTGCAAAGCACAATTAAAAACAAAAAGCCCGCCGA
>JBAQME010000035.1:0-12162 GCA_049302535.1 Methylotenera sp. | reverse complement strand
TTTCGAAATATTTTTTTCTAGTTAAAATCGACTATATTTCTGCTACGTATCGCCAACTTGTTTCGTCAGCGAAGGCGCGCATTTTACAGAGCTTTTAATTCTCGTCAAGACTAATTTCGAAATATTTTTTCTAGTTAAAATCGACTTAAATAATGCGGCAAATCTTTTGGTTGCGGGAACAGGATTTGAACCTGTGACCTTCGGGTTATGAGCCCGACGAGCTGCCAGACTGCTCCATCCCGCGTCCGATTCGACGTACTTGCCGTCGAGAGGTGAGACTATAGCAAACTCACACTCTTACTGCAAGAACTATTGTGGATTTTTACAATATATTTAGCTTGATAGTTATCGTGAAGTTGACTTGTAAAAGAGCTTTAGCGCATCACACTGCGTACGTATGCCAAGTCAGCCTCAGTATCGACGCCAGTTGCCGGAGCATTTTCGCTGATAGCAACTGCAATTTTGTACCCTTGATATAGCACACGCAACTGCTCCAGACTTTCATATTGTTCAATCGCAGCTGGAGGTATATGCGCGTACTGTTTCAGGAATTGTGTGCGGTAAGCATATATACCAACATGCCGATATACAGGCATACCAGAAGGCAACTCTGCATTGCTGGCAAAAACATCTCTAGGATACGGAATAGGCGCACGGCTAAAATAAAGCGCATGACCTTGCTTATCCAATACCACTTTTACTATGTTTGGATTGATGAAATCCGATTTAGTATGAATGCTATGGCATGCTGTTGCCATTACCGCTTCCTTATTATTGGCCAAGGTTGCAGCGACTTCAATAATAAGTGAGGGTTCTATCAAGGGCTCATCACCCTGGACATTAACAACGATAGCATCGTCTTGCCACCCCTCACGCAATGCAACTTCAGCAATGCGGTCCGTGCCACTTACATGATCTGCACGCGTAAGCATTGCTGCATGCCCATGCTGATTAACCGCCTCCACAATGCGTACATCATCAGTCGCTACAATAATCTGAATTGCGCCACTTAACTTAGCCCGCTCCGCTACATGCACCACCATAGGCTTGCCTGCAATATCTAGCAAAGGCTTACCCGGCAGCCTTGTGCTGGCATACCGCGCAGGGATCACGACATGGAATTCCGGGGATTTTTTTTGAGCGTTATGCAATTTCTTCATCATCCCCTAATTTGCGCGCCTCATCTTCCAGCAATACTGGAATACCATCTCTAATAGGATAAGCCAGACGTGCCGACTTTGAAATCAGCTCATTTGTAGCTTTATTGAAGATCAATGGGCCTTTGGTAACAGGGCAAACCAAAATTTGCAGGAGTTTTGTATCCATATACGCCTCGATTTATTTACTATTCAATTTATTTAATACAACCGGCATTAAACCATTTTTTATTACGGCACTCACCGGCAATACCCAAAAATTTGACCGGGCGAACGCCCGGCACTTCACCGCATCTTTTTCTGTCATCACCACAACGCCAGCCTCAACGCGCTCAAAATCTTCAGCCTGAAACGCATGATGATCAGCATAAGCTCGACTTTCAAACTCCAAACCCAAGTGCCTAAGTTGCTCGAAAAATCGTTCAGGGTTGCCGATACCAGCTATCGCCAATACCTTGTGCTGCAAAAATGCCTCTACACTGCATTTCGTCTGATTATTGATGAGATTATAAAAATCAGCAGGTTCAAGCCGCATTTCAATTGGGTTGAAATCATTTTGCTCGCTGCGCCCGTCTTTGCCATTACTGACAATTACGTCCACAGTTTTTAATCTGGATTTTGATTCGCGTAGTGGTCCTGCGGGCAGCAAGGCACCGTTACCGAAACCTTTTACGCCGTCATATACAACAATCTCAACATCACGCTGCATACGATAATGTTGCAAGCCATCATCACTGATAATGACATTACATTCCGGATAAGCTTTTAGTAGAGACTGTCCGGCATCTATACGGTTTGGGCTGACAAATACCGGGCAACCTGTGCGTGTAGCGATCAAAACCGCCTCATCTCCAGTTACAGCAGGGTTGCTACTAGGCAATACTTGCATAGCCCTTTGCACACCACCACCATACCCTCTGCTGATAATTCCCGGCTCATAGCCTGCCAGCTTTAATTGTTCCGCCAGCCATATCACCAGTGGCGTTTTACCGGTGCCACCGATATTAATGTTGCCGACAACAATGACAGGAGCACTTAAACGATAACTTTTGAGCCAATGATTTTTATACAAGTACTTTCTGAGGCTGGTGATGACACCGAAAATCCAGGATAACGGGATAAGCACAATGTGCCAGAAGGTAAAACCCGCCCACTGCTTTTGAAACCAGTCAGCCACACATAGCCTTAATTGCATCCGGCTTGGAAGCACATTAGCTAAATTGTTTCTGATACAACTTGGCATAATGACCATCAAATTTTATTAATTCGTCGTGCGAGCCTACTTCAACAATGTGCCCATGATCCATCACCATGATACGGTCAGCATTTTCAATGGTGCTTAACCGGTGTGCAATAACAATGCTGGTGCGGTTCTGCATCAGCGCATCCAGCGCTGCCTGCACGTGCTGTTCGGATTCCGTATCCAGTGCAGAGGTGGCTTCATCCAGCAGTAATATAGGTGCATTTTTCAATATCGCCCGTGCAATTGCAATACGCTGACGCTGACCACCTGACAAGCGCACGCCGCGATCGCCGATTTCATTTTGCAGGCCATTGGGCAAATGTTGAATAAAATCCCAGGCATGCGATGCTTTTGCAGCGGCAATTACTTCTTCTTCAGCTGCATTGCGCAACACCCCGTAAGCGATGTTATTAAAAACGGTATCATTGAATAAAATGATATCCTGGCTGACTAATGCAAACTGCTCCCGCAGATTTTCACGCTTGAACGAACGTATATCAGTGCCATCCAGCAGCACTGTGCCTTGCTGCAACTCATAAAATCTTGGCAACAAGTTCACCAATGTGGTTTTGCCACCGCCAGAACGTCCTACCAACGCGACTTTCTCACCTGCTTTTATCGTAAAGCTTAAGTTATCCAGTGCCGGCTTTGCGGCATTTTCATAATGCAGGCTTACATTTTTGAATTCAATTTCGCCTTTTGCCCGGCCTATAGTGACATTGCCATCGTCCAGTTCAGGATTTGCATCAATCACCTCAAAAATGCTTTGCGCTGCAGCTAGGCCTACCTGGAAATCTTCATTCGCGGCTGCAATATGCTTGATTGGCGCGATCAGCATCAGCAGCGCGCCCACAAATGCCGCAAATTCACCAACTGAAAATTTCCCCATTGCATAATAAATAACCAATGCCAACGCTAATGCTGCGAAAATCTCCACCACAAAACTGCTTAAGCCTGAAATACGCGTAATCCGTAATTCAATGCGACGATTATTACTGACAATTTCAGCAAAACGTTTGTATTCAAAATCTTGCGCGCCAAAAATTTTCACGATACGCTGACCGGAAATTGCTTCTTCAGCGGTTTTTGTCATGTCTCCCATGCTCAGCTGCACAGACTTGGCATTGGCCTTCAGCTTAGGTGTGATTTTTCTAAGATAAAGTGCGACAAAGGGAATGATTGCGGCAAACACTAACGTTAACTGCCAATCGAGATATAGCATATAGCCAATCAGGCCAATGACGGTCAAAATATCCCGCAACACATTGAGCCAGGAACGTGTAGTGGCAGACGACAAGCGTTCGACATCGTATGTAAATTTTGAAACAAGCGCGCCAGCTGACTTTGAATCAAAATAATCTACCGGCAATAATACCAGCTTGCTAAACATTTCTTTACGGAAATCCTCCACCACGCGCCTCGCAACCACGCGCATGGCATAATCCGAAACGAACCCGGCTATACCTCTGGCTGCCATCAAGCAGAATAACATTAATGGCAAAATAAGTGCTTTATCCGCTGATTTTTTTACGAAGCCTTCATCCGTCACCTGCTTGATCATTGCTAAAAAAGCCGTGTTGCTTGCTGAAAGCAATACTAAAGCGATGATGCTCGCTAAAAAAACGAACTTATATCGCCAGGCGTAGCGAAACAAACGCAAATACAGTTCTTTTGCGTTTGGAATATATGTAGCAGGAGCGCCCTTGTGCCTGGGCTTTTTGACTGATGATTTCGACATGCGCTATTGTCGATATGCTCTTGAAATTGAACGTTTATTGAAAAATAAATTAATAATTTAAGACCCTGATTTTGCCTGGGTAGCAAATGTAATATGTGAGTAACCGGCAACACGCGCAGCTTCCATTACATTAACGACAGACTGGTGCGTAGTGTTGGCATCAGCATTAATTACAATTGTAGGCTCTTCTTTCTGGCCAGCCGCCGCTGCTTGTAGCGCTGCACTAATCCCGGTTACCGTACTATCAGCTAACGGCTTACTATTGATTACATATTTGCCTGTGGCATCGACAGCCACCTCTATCGTCAATGGTTTATTTTGCGGCGCATTTGCTTCAGCAGTTGGCAAATTGATCTGCAACTCATTGGTGCGTGAAAACGTTGCGCTCACAATTAAAAAGATAATAATGACCAACAGCACATCAATCAACGGGATGAAGTTGATTTCCATTTCTTCGTGTTTTCTTCCACGTTGAAAATTCATTTGGTATTCCTTTAACTAAAAGTCAAATATCTGACCCGAGTGTTCTACAAATTTGCGTTAGTTTATTTAACGCCTGGATTCTGGATTAACGCTCGCCGTGAAGAATTTCAACCAATTTAATTGCCTGTTGCTCCATATCAAGCAGTAACGCATCCACTTTTGTGCGGAAATAACGATAGGCAATCATTGCCGGCACAGCCACCACGATACCTGCGGCGGTATTATAGAGCGCCACTGAAATACCACGCGCAAATTGCGCCACATCATGCCCGGTGGTAGTAAACGCACCAAACAATTCCACCATACCGATCACGGTACCCAGCAAACCCAGCAGCGGCGCAACGGTAGCAATCGTTCCTAGTGTTGACAGATATTTTTCCAGCTGATGGGCAACTGCTCGCGCAGTTTCCTCAATGGATTCTTTAGTAATCTCGCGTGAGTGTTTAGCATTGGCAAGCGCAGTAGCAAACACGCGGCCTAATAAAGAATGCTGTTCCAGGCGGCTAATCGTTTCTTTGGTAATACCGCCTTTGGTCAGCCATGCTTGTACTTCAGGCAGTAAATTTTGTGGCGCTACAACACTCTCACGTAACGCAAAAGAACGCTCACCTATAATTGCCACAGCAACAACTGATGCAAAGATAAGCGGCCAGATAGGCCAACCTGCTGCTAAAATAATTTGCCACACGGTGCAACTCCTAAATTCAAAATCCAATTAAAAATTCTACATAAAACGGATAAACTAAATCCGTGCGATACTTTAGCCTGTAGTCTGCTTTTGGGCAAGCTTCCAGTGCAATCGTTTTATTTTGGCTGCACAGGATTAACTATAATTTTTCATTAAAAGTATCGTGCCAGTAACGTTTGTTTTGCTTACGCCAGCTTGCTACCTTGATGCCATCAACTTTGGTTTCGGCAACGAAGTCTATCATTACCGCTCCATGGTAGTCAGAGCGAAACATCAGGCTATCAATTGCGTTATAGCGCGCCACCACTTCAGGCCTCGGATGCTTGAAACGATTTAAGTAGCCGGAAGTAAAAATGCTCACGCTCGGTTGCACTGCCGCAACAAATTCATCACTGGATGAAGTCTTGCTGCCATGATGAGGCGCAACCATAACATCACTTTTGAGTTGCGTTGAATCCTGGGTAGTTTCCTGACTGGCTACCAGTGCCAGTTCAGTTTCTTTTTCTATATCTCCAGCGAGTAACAGGCTGCCGGTTGCGCTAGTGATTTTAAGTACACAGCTGCGATTATTATCTGACACTGACAAATCTCCGTAACTTTCAAACTGCGGATGCAGCATTTCAAAATCCACGCCATCCCAAGCCCAGCTTTGCCCGGCAAAACATTTAATGCGTTCAACGTTACTAGTTAACTCATAAGCTTCCGGTAGCGAGCTTGCCAGCCAATCTACTGGCATTTGCGTTAATACCGAAGCCATGCCGCCGCTATGATCGGTGTCATTATGGCTCACAACAAAGCCTTCCAGTTTCCGGACACCTTCACCTTGTAAAAAGGGCACCACGATACGTCCGCCGGCATCACTTTGCTCATTAAATTTTGCACCTGCGTCATATAACAAAGTATGTGTTGCCGTTTGCACCACCACGCTTAGGCCCTGCCCCACGTCTAAAACAGTCACCTTCATGTCACCTGATACAGGCCGCACCGGCGCGATCAACAGCATCGGCAGCAATCCTACCCACCCAATCCAACGCATAGGTACGCCGCGCGGTAACAATAACCACATCACACCCACGACTGCCGGGAATAATGTCCATGTGGCGGGAGCGTGCTGCTGCCAAACCGCAGCAGGCAACTGATTCAGCCACTTAAGCAACAGCATGCAAATATTAAGCACCTGGTAGGAAATATCGAGCGGCGCATCTATCGGTAAAAAACTACCCAGCAAAGCTAAAGGCGTCACAAAAAAACTAATCAGGGGGATAGCAAAGGCATTGGCAACAGGTGAAATAATCGAAGCCTGATGGAACATAATCAGCAGTAACGGCACCATGCCTATAGTCACTGCCCATTGGGTTTGCACTGACGCTTTAAACCAATGAGTCTGGCCAACCCGTGCGCCCAGCGCAAAACTCAGCATGGCTACCGCACCGAATGACAGCCAGAAACCGGCAGAGATGACAGACCATGGATCAATCATCACGACTACCAATAACGCCAGGGCCAGCACCTGAGAAATGATGAGCTGCCGTCCCGACCACAACGCAAATGCAAACACTGCCAGCATATATAAAGTGCGCTGCGTTGGCACGGAAAAGCCCGCAATCAATGCGTAAATCAAAGCCGCCAGCACGCCGGCAAGCGTAGCGGCTTTACGCACTGGGATGCGTGCCACTAAACTAGGTATCCGTCGCCAGATAAAACCAACCAAACCAAATGCCAGGCCAGACAACATGGTAATGTGCAAACCGGAAATACTCATGAGATGCGAGGTGCCTGTGCGCAAGAACAACTGCCAATCGTCAACTGCAATCTGGCTATCGTCGCCTATCACCAAAGCCTGAATAATGCCCGTGTATGGCTTATTCGCCAGCACCTGCGCGATGCGCTGCTTAATCAACTCGCGGACATGTTCCACCACGTATTTAGGGCGCCAGACAAAATCTTGAATTTTTTTGTTGTCGGCCTTGGCCTTGATACTACCTGTCGCGCGGACATTTTCGGCCAGTGCCCACGACTCAAAATCAAACACGTGCGGGTTTTGCACACCATGTGGCCGCTTTAGGCGCGCAGTAAACTGCCAGCGCTCACCCGCCTTAAACTGTGTAAATCTTGGGGTTTGCAATGGCTGCGTCTCACCCCAGCTATCAGGCGGATAAAAGCTGAGTGAGATATGTCGCGGTATCACCGCACCGTCCGTGAGTACCTTTTCCACATCAAAACGAAAGCGTTCACCGCGCTCGGTCAATTCAGGGACGCTAGCCACGACGCCGATGATTTCTACCGGCTTGTTTTCCCATGCATGCGGCAGCGCATCGCCAAGCCGAACCGTGGCAAATGTCGCCGCCCAGAAAAACCCTAATAAAAGTCCCGATAAAAATCCGAATACAATTCTAAGTACTTTTAATAATAAAGGCCGCTTTAATAAAGCTAAAACAGGTTGATTGGCGTATTGCAGCCGGAAATGAATTAACGCAAAAGGAACCAGGAGTAATGCCCAATACAAGCCAGGCAGTACGGGCATCTGCTGCAGACAAAATGCACCGAAAACGAAAGCCAGTGCAAAGAAAATCATAGGCTAGACAGGTAGCAACTTACCATCGATCAGCTTGTATTGCCGCTGCATTTTCGCTGCAAGTTCCATATCGTGCGTCACCACGATTAAACTCACATTTTGCGTTTGGTTCATTTCCAGCAACAAATCAAACACCGCATGCGCGGTATGCCGATCCAGGTTGCCGGTCGGCTCATCTGCGAGTATGCATTGCGGCTGCGTCACCATCGCCCGCGCCAATGCAGCACGCTGGCGTTCGCCGCCTGAAAGCTCACCGGGCATATGCTCCACCCTGTGTGCCAAGCCGACTTTTGTGAGAATTTCGCCTGCCAATGTAAGCGCTTGCTCTCGCGCCATGCGGCGAATCAGCAATGGCATGGCAACATTTTCCAGTGCCGTAAACTCCGGCAGCAAATGATGAAATTGATACACGAAACCCAGTGATTGATTACGCAAATCGCCTTTTTGCGACTCTGACAACTGCGCGAGATTTTTGTCCAGAATATGCACTTCACCGCTAGTGGCTGCATCCAAGCCGCCCAGCAAGTGCAGGAGCGTACTTTTGCCAGAGCCTGACGCGCCCACAATCGCCACCTGCTCACCGGCATTCACGGCCAAATCAATGCCGTTAAGCACGGCAACATCCAGGCCCTGATAAGTTTTGTGCAGGCCTCTGCAAGAGACTATTGATTGAGAAATAAGGCTACTCATAGCGCAATGCCTCCGCAGGGTTGATTCTACTGGCCTTGTAGCTTGGGTAAATTGTAGCCAACAAACTCAGGACAAAAGACACCATCACAATGGCAGTGACATCCGACCATATTAAATCGGATGGCAAATCGCTGATTTGGTATACATCTTTAGATAAAAACTGCACATGGAATAAATTCTCAATAAACGGAATAATGGTGTCGATATTCAGCGCGATCAATATACCGAAAAACGCGCCTAACACTGTACCGATCACACCTATTAACGCGCCTTGCACCATAAAAATCTTCATGATGCTGCCGGGACTGGCGCCAAAGGTACGCATAATCGCGATGTCAGCGCGCTTATCCGTCACCGCCATCACTAACGTTGACACAATATTGAAAGCCGCCACGGCGACAATCAATGTAAGGATAATAAACATCACGCGCTTTTCCATTTGCACCGCACGAAAGAAATTCGCATGCTGCTGCGTCCAGTCCGTTACGTAATAGTTGCCGTATGGCGTTGGCGGCCGGTTCAACTGCTCGGACATTGCAGCGGCAACATTAGGCGCATCAAATAAATCATCCAACTTCAAGCGCAGCCCGGAAACATTTTGCCCCATACGGTACAGCTTGGCAGCATCTTCAATGTGAATAAGCGCCAGTCCCGAGTCATATTCCTGCATGCCGATTTGAAACAAGCCGACTAAAGTGAACTGCTTTAAGCGAGGCACCACGCCTGTGGGCGTAAACTGGCCTTGCGGCGCCATCACCACGACTTTATCGCCAATTTGCGCACCTAGTGCATAAGCTAAATCAGCGCCTAAAATAATGCCGAATTCGCCCGGGCGTAAATCATTCAGGCTGCCCACTTTCATGTGGCGACCTAAGTCAGCTACTTTATCCTCAGCCGTTGGCACTACACCACGAATAATCGCGCCTTGCACACCCTGGTCATAACTCAGCATCCCCTGCGCCGTAATATACGGTGCACTTGCCGACACATGCGGCTGTTTGATTGAAAACTCGGCAATACGCTGCCAATCGGCAAGTTGGTAATTACTACCGGTGATTTCCAAATGCGATGCCACGCCCAGAATACGGGTGCGCAATTCTTTCTGAAAGCCGTTCATCACCGACAGCACCACAATCAAGGCAGCCACGCCCAGTGCGATGCCGATCATGCTAGTGAGTGAAATAAAGGAGATAAAATGATTTTTGCGTTTAGCCCGCGTATAACGCCAGCCGACAAACAACTCATAGGGTAAAAATTTCATAGTGCAGATTTTAGCAGGCTTCTAATCGTTATCCAGTGTTATCTGTTAAAATTATATTCATGTTTACAGGAATCATTCAATCCGTTGGCGCAATCACGCAAGCAACCCCAACCGGTACAGATATACAGCTTGCGATTGCCGCGCAGCAGCTCGATATGAGCGATGTGCAGTTGGGTGATAGCATCGCGGTGAATGGCGTGTGCCTCACTGTGGTGAAATTAAATAACGCACATTTTGAAGTGCATGTGTCGCATGAAACATTATCGGTGACCGTAGGGCTGAATAAGCCACACCCGGTAAATCTGGAAAAAGCGCTGCGTTTAAGCGATAGGCTGGGCGGCCATCTGGTCAGCGGTCACGTGGATGGCGTAGGCGAGGTTGTCAAATTTGAACAGTTAGGTGACTGCTGGCGCCTGGATATTCGCGCCCCACACGCTATTTCCAAATACATTGCCGTCAAAGGCTCGATTTGCGTAGACGGGGTGAGTCTCACGGTGAATACAGTTGCCGGAGATGAATTCAGCATCAACCTGATCCCGCATACACTGGAAAACACCACGTTAAAATTGTTAAGTGCCGGTAGCCGTGTCAATTTGGAAATTGACCAGATCGCGCGCTACGTTGAACGCATGACGCTTTGGGAATCTGAAAGTCCAGGGGAATCTGAAAACCCAAGTAAACCTGAAAGCCTCAAGCAAAATAATAGAGCAAAACAATAATGAATAACCGCATCAGTTCTGCCAAGGAAATCATAGAAGAAATTAAACACGGCCGCATGGTGGTGCTGGTGGACGACGAGCATCGCGAAAACGAGGGTGATCTAGTCTTGGCCGCTGAGTTTGCCACGGCCGAACATATCAATTTCATGGCAAAACACGGACGCGGCCTGATTTGCCTGACGCTCACCGAGGCCCGTTGTAATCAGCTGAACCTCACAAAAATGGTGCAAAAAAACGGTGCGCGCATGGGCACCAACTTTACCGTATCAATTGAAGCTGCAGAAGGCGTCACCACTGGCATTTCAGCCGCTGACCGTGCGCGCACGGTACAGGCAGCTGTTGCAAAAACTGCCAAGCCAAAGGACATTGTCAGCCCCGGGCATATTTTCCCGCTCGCGGCTATGGATGGCGGCGTATTGATACGTGCCGGCCACACCGAGGCAGGCTGCGACTTGGCTGATCTGGCTGGCTTGGAGCCTGCCAGCGTGATATGCGAAATATTAAAAGATGATGGCAGCATGGCACGCTTGCCTGATTTAATGACTTTTGCTGCCGAGCACAATCTGAAAATCGGGACGATTGCCGATTTAATTCACTACCGCGCGGAAACAGAAAGTTTCATTGAACGCACTGCCGAACGCATGGTGCAGACACCTTATGGTGAAATGAAATTGGTTGCCTATACCGACAAAATTGGCAAGGAAACACATCTGGTCCTGATTAAAGGCACCCCTTCACCTGACAAGGAAGTATTGGTCCGCGTACATGAACCGCTTTCAGTATTTGATTTGCTGGACAGTACCAGTTGCTCACACAGCTGGAATACGCTTAAAGCGATGGAAGTCATCGCCAATGCCGAATCAGGAGTAATGGTGTTGCTTCGCCAGGCTGAAACAGGCAAAACCATTGTTGAACGCATCCAGGGCGCAGATGAACCGATCCGCATCAACCAGGAGTTGCGTACTTACGGTATCGGCTCACAGATACTATTAGACTGCGGCGTTAGAAAAATGAAACTGATGGCTAACCCGCGCAAAATGCCAAGCATGGCAGGTTTTGGTTTGGAAGTTACCGGCTATTTAGAGGCAGACTCAAAAGTTTAAGGATTATGACACTAGAAAATATCAACCTGACAGGTCACTTTCTTATTGCAATGCCCAATTTGACAGACCCCTATTTTGCCAAATCGGTCACTTTTATCTGCACCCATAACCAGGATGGGGCAATGGGTGTTGTTATCAACCGCCCTACTGATATGACATACGAAGTTTTGTTTGAAAAAATCAAAGTAAATCTGGAAAACAAAACGATAGCAAACAAGCCGGTGCTTTATGGCGGCCCGGTACAACCTGAACGCGGCTTTGTGTTGCATCAACCCGCAGGCGAGTGGGATAGCACCATTGCCATTTTAGATAAAATAGCACTGACCACCTCCAAAGACATTCTGGATGCAGTTGCCCTTGGCAATGGTCCTGAGAAATTACTGCTCACACTTGGTTACGCAGGCTGGACTTCAGACCAGCTGGAGCATGAAATGGCACAAAATTCATGGCTCTCAGTAAAACCGGATGATGTAGATACGCTTAATAAGGTGCTATTTGAAACTCC
>JBAQME010000034.1:0-1652 GCA_049302535.1 Methylotenera sp. | reverse complement strand
GCTTTATCATGCGCCGCTCTCAGTATCAGCATGGCGGATTTTGGCTTTTCCAACTCGTTTCCTGCTGATTCCCGTCCAAATAACCCACAACTGGCATATTGGAAATTCTGCATCAATCCACGTACTTTCTGCAAAAGGCTCAAGTCGTGACAAGTGCGCATTACGGTCATGCGCCATGGCAGCTCCAGTTTTTCTATTTTGATGGCTGTGTGTTTCAGTTCAGGTTGTTTCGAGACTTTGTCGAAGTCACTCGGCATCAAGGCATTGGCGCCCAAGCCATGGCTAAATTGGCTGCCCCAGTGCATGGGGATAAAAGTCTGCGCCGGGCTTATTTCATCGCTCAACTGTGCCGGCAATATATAACTGCCGCGCTTGTTGGATACTTTTACAATATCTCCCGACTTAATGGAGCGCCGCTGCATGTCATCCGCATTCATGGAAATAACAGGTTCTTCCACATGATTGAACAGTTGCGCCACTGTGCCGGTGCGGCTCATGCCGTGCCATTGGTCGCGCAGGCGGCCTGTGGTTAAATGCAATGGATGACGTGCATCGGCTTTATCTGCAGTGGGTTTATATGCGGTATTTACAAACTGCGCCTTGCCGCCTTCTTTTAGAAATACGCCATCACTGTAAAGCCGTGCTTTGCCTGATGTTGCACCCGCTGCAAACGGCCATTGCTGAGGGCCTTGTGTGTTGAGCAGGTCATAACTCAAGCCGGTAATGTCGAGATCCCTGCCGCGCGTGGTTTCACGATGTTCATTAAAGATCTGTTCGGTATTGGTGTAAGGGAATAAGTTAATATTCTTGCCTGAATTTTCCGTGAGGCGTTGCTCCAGTCGCTGGGCAAAATCTACTGCGATCTCCCAGTCGTGGCGGGCTTCCGCAGGCGGAGATACAGCCGGGTTGACGCGTGTAATGCGCCGCTCCGAGTTGGTCACGGAGCCTTCTTTTTCTCCCCAGGTGCTGGCTGGCAGCAATACATCGGCATAGGCGCAGGTTTCGGTATTGTTGTAAGCATCCTGCACAACGACTAACTCGGCGTTATTCAAGGCTTGCAGCACGCTGTTCAAGTCCGGCATCGATTGCGCCGGGTTGGTGCAGGCAATCCATATGGCTTTGATGCTGCCATTCTTCACGGCGTCAAACATCTCGACGGCTGTCTTGCCAGCAGTTTCCGGTACTTTGTCTACTCCCCACAGCTTTGCGACTTCGGCACGGTGTTCCGGATTATTCAAGTCACGGTGACCTGATAATAGATTAGCCATGCCGCCAACCTCGCGTCCGCCCATCGCATTGGGCTGACCTGTCAGTGAGAGCGGCCCTGCACCCGGCTTGCCGATTTGTCCCGTGGCCAGATGCAGGTTGATCAGTGCGGCATTTTTATCGGTGCCATGTATCGATTGGTTGAGGCCCTGGCAGTACATGGATAGCGTAGGCCCCTTGCCAAACCATTTGGCAGCGGTAACGATGTCGGTTTCTTTAATGCCGCAAATATCCGCGACCATTTTAGGCGTGTATTCGCGCACGGTATCTTTTAACGCATCAAACCCAACGGTATTTTTCTGGATATAAGCCATATCCAGCAAGCCTTCCCACAGCATCACATGCAATATGCCGTTGAACAGGGCGACGTCAGTCCCCGGCAGAAT
>JBAQME010000033.1:0-2513 GCA_049302535.1 Methylotenera sp. | reverse complement strand
GCGAGCAGCATGATGGCAACTGCAACCAGTGTGACAACTGTCTGGAACCAGTAGATACCTGGAACGCCACACAGGCTGCGCAGATGGCATTATCTTGCGTATACCGTACCGGGCAAAGGTTTGGTGTCGTACATCTGATCGACGTATTGCTGGGTAAAAATAATTCCAGGGTTGAACAATTCCAGCACCACCAGCTCAGCACATTTGGCATAGGCAAGGCACTGTCGCAGCAGCAATGGAGCAGTGTTTTTCGCCAATTAGTGAGCGGCGGTTATCTGGAAACAGACATCGAAGCTTACGGCGGGATCAAGCTCACTGAGGCGAGCCGCCCGATACTGCGCAATGAAACTGAAGTCTGGCTACGCCGTGATGAAGATACTGCCAAACGCAAAGTAAGCAAGGCGGAACGTGGCGCCAGAGCCAAAGAAGGTTATGCCGAAGCCAATGATGACCCGCTGTGGCACGCGCTTAAAGCCAAACGCACCGAACTTGCCAGAGAACAAGGCGTACCGCCCTACGTCATATTCCATGACAGCACCCTACTGGAAATCCTCAACCGCAAACCCGGTAGCCTTACTGAAATGGGCTATATCAGTGGCATAGGACAAGCCAAACTCTCACGTTACGGCGATGCGTTTTTGCAAGTACTGGAAGATGTGGCAAACGGGGTTGGTTAAAATAGATTTAGAATAACTCTAAAATATCCGGCTATAGATTAGCGTGAACTTGTCAAAGTGTTGTAAAATTACGTTTGGCGGGCCTCCCCGCATTGTGAAGTAGCCAATCTGGTCAGGTGCGGAAGCAAGCAGCCACAACTATTGAGCAAGTGCCGGGGTAAAGGCTCGCCTCTTCTTTTGTAAATGGCGTTTAATTAGCCAAAATCATAAAAAAATCCCCAAAACTTACAGACGAAAAGGCAATTTTCAGCTAAAGTTTAGGCTATGTCATATCAAGTTCTAGCGCGTAAATGGCGCCCAAAATCCTTTGAAACACTGGTCGGACAAGATCATGTCGTGCGCGCGCTCACCAACGCTCTCGAGCAGAATCGTTTACACCACGCCTACCTGTTTACCGGTACGCGCGGTGTCGGCAAAACCACCCTCGCCCGTATTCTGGCTAAATCGCTCAACTGTGAAACCGGCATTACCGCCAAGCCTTGTGGTGTTTGCAATACATGTACAGAAATTGATAAAGGGCGTTTTGTTGATCTAATCGAGGTGGACGCGGCAAGCAACACCCAAGTAGATGCCATGCGTGATTTGCTGGATAACGCCCAATATGCACCGACATCCGGGCGATTTAAGGTGTACATCATCGATGAAGTGCATATGCTATCCAAAAGCGCCTTCAACGCTATGCTTAAAACGCTGGAGGAGCCACCGGCACACGTTAAATTCATTCTTGCCACTACTGACCCGCAAAAAGTACCGGTCACGGTGCTATCACGCTGCCTGCAGTTTAACCTGCGCCAAATGGCCGGTACTTCCATCACCGGTCATTTACAAAACATCCTCAGCCAGGAACATATTCAGTTTGAGCCAACCGCACTGCATTTGATTGCACGTGCTGCAGCAGGCAGTATGCGCGATGCACTCTCATTGACCGACCAGGCTATTGCCTATGGCGGCCAAACTGTGAACGAAGCAGAAGTTCGTGCAATGCTGGGCGCGATTGACCAGAGCTACCTGTACCAAATGTTGGACGCACTGCTTGCAGGTAACGGCGGCAGCCTCATCAACCAAGCCAAACTGATGGAGGAGCGCAGCATTTCATTTGAAGCGGCGCTCAACGATTTTGCACAACTGTTGCACCAGATTGCCATTGCGCAGACAGTACCTGAAAGTGTTGCTGATGACTTGCCAGAACGCGAAGCACTGTTGTCACTGGCACAGAAAATACAGCCGGAAACGCTACAGCTTTACTACCAGATAGCATTGTTAGGTCGCCGTGATATCGGCCTGGCACCGGATGAATTTGCCGGTTTTACCATGAGCCTGTTGCGTATGCTGGCTTTTACGCCAAATGAAGGTAATGCTACGGCTACTGTCAATAAATCAGGACAAATGGCTCCCACTCCTAGTCGCCCTGCTCCAATTAACGCCGCAATAAAACCAGTTGTAACCACACAACCTGTTGAAGCGCAGGCAATAGCTACTGAAAGTGTTAACCAGCAGAATTTGGCAAGCGAACCGGTACAAACAGAGACTCCGGCACCTTCCCCATCAGGCAACAGCGGTTTTAATGGCAACTGGCGTGGCTTGGTAGATGAGCTAAAGCTTGGCTTGGCCAGAGAGTTAGCAAAACACTGTGAACTCATCGCTTATGACGAGCACAGTATTTCGCTCAGCGTACCGGAGGCACAAAAACACCTGCTATCTCCCAATTACCAGGAAAAATTAGGCAGTGCTATTGCGCAATACTTCGATAAAAAAATCAAACTGCAATTTAGCATCGGCGGCACAGGCAATACGCCAGCCAAACAGATTTCCCAGGAAAAAGCACAGGCTCAAGCC
>JBAQME010000032.1:0-7392 GCA_049302535.1 Methylotenera sp. | reverse complement strand
CGAAGGTCAAGCCGGCTGGCGTAAAGTGATTGCCCTGGCAGTCACCAACGGTATCCCGGCACAAGGTTTTGCTGCCGCACTGGCTTACTACGATGGCTACCGCAGTGAGCGTTTACCTGCCAACCTGTTGCAAGGCCAGCGTGACTACTTTGGTGCGCACACTTACGAGCGTGTGGATCAACCACGTGGCCAGTTCTTCCACCTGGATTGGCCTGAGGCCGGGCGTCCTCAGTTGGAGGTTTAAGTTAATAAGTACAAGCTTTTTATTGGGTATTTTTTTGTCGTTACTGGCTGGAATAGAACAGGCTGCTTCGCGCGGTTCAGTGAATTGGCTATTTGGCTAAACGTGAACTTTTCCGTGCATTTGCACCAGCCTTTTCAGTTCCGGTACGCATGAGCCGCATTCTGTCCCGCATTTAAGCTTGTTTTGCAATGTGACCAAATCCGCGCCTGATTGAATAGTCTCGGCAATGTCGTTTTCTGCGACATCCAGACAGTTGCAAACCACCTTGCCGCGGCCATGTTGGCCTGTGGGCGGTGCCGGCAGGGGCGCCAGTGCCCAGCGGCTGAATAGCTTGTAAGCGGCTTCGTCCTTGAACTGGCCGCTGGTCATGACGTCTTTTAGCCAATTGGTCGCTAAAATTTCCCCCATCAGCCTGACACCGGTGACTGAGCCATCTTCGATTAATATGCGTTTGGAAATGCCGCGTTTAGGATCGTTGTAATTTAATAGCGGCATGTCATCGGTCATGTTCAGCAGTGTATCTATTTGTGTTATCAAATCATTGTCTGGTGCTTTATCATGCGCCGCTCTCAGTATCAGCATGGCGGATTTTGGCTTTTCCAACTCGTTTCCTGCTGATTCCCGTCCAAATAACCCGCAACTGGCATATTGAAAATTCTGCATCAATCCACGTACTTTCTGCAAAAGGCTCAAGTCGTGACAAGTACGCATTACCGTCATGCGCCATGGCAGCTCCAATTTTTCTATTTTGATGGCTGTGTGTTTCAGTTCAGGTTGTTTCGAGACTTTGTCGAAATCACCCGGCATTAAGGCGTTGGCACCTAAGCCATGGCTGAATTGGCTGCCCCAGTGCATGGGGATGAAAGTCTGCGCCGGACTTACTTCATCGCTCATCTGTGCCGGCAATATATAACTGCCGCGCTTGTTGGAGACTTTTACAATATCTCCCGATTTAATGGAACGCCGCTGCATGTCATCAGCATTCATGGAAATAACAGGTTCTTCCACATGGTTAAACAGTTGTGCCACGGTGCCGGTGCGGCTCATGCCATGCCATTGGTCGCGCAGGCGACCTGTGGTTAAATGCAATGGATGACGTGCATCGGCTTTATCTGCAGTGGGTTTATATGCGGCATTTACAAACTGCGCCTTGCCGCCTTCTTTTGGAAATACGCCATCACAGTAAAGCCGTGTTTTGCCTGATGCTGCACCTGCTGCAAACGGCCATTGCTGCGGGCCTTGTGTGTTGAGCAGGTCATAACTCAAGCCGGTAATGTCGAGATCCCTGCCGCGTGTAGTTTCGCGATGCTCGTTAAAGATCTGTTCGGTATTGGTATAAGGGAATAAGTTAATATTTTTGCCTGAATTTTCCGTGAGGCGGTGCTCCAGTCGCTGGGCAAAATCTACCACGATCTCCCAGTCGTGGCGGGCTCCCGCAGGCGGAGATACAGCCGGGTTGACGCGGGTAATGCGCCGCTCCGAGTTGGTCACCGAGCCTTCTTTTTCCCCCCAGGTGCTGGCCGGCAGCAATACATCGGCATAGGCGCAGGTTTCGGTATTGTTGTAAGCATCCTGCACAACGACTAACTCGGCGTTATTCAAGGCTTGCAATACGCTGTTCAAGTCCGGCATTGATTGGGCAGGGTTGGTGCAGGCAATCCATATGGCTTTGATGCTGCCGTCTTTCACGGCGTCAAACATCTCGACGGCGGTCTTGCCGGCGGTTTCCGGTACTTTGTCTATTCCCCATAGTTTTGCGATTTCAGCGCGATGCTCCGGATTGCCCAAGTCACGATGGCCCGATAATAAATTGGCCATGCCGCCAACCTCGCGTCCGCCCATCGCATTGGGCTGACCAGTAAGTGAAAGCGGTCCTGCGCCCAGCTTGCCGATTTGCCCCGTAGCCAGATGCAGGTTGATCAGCGCGGAATTTTTGTCGGTGCCATGTATCGATTGGTTGAGGCCCTGGCAGTACATGGATAGCGTAGGGCCCTTGCCAAACCATTTGGCAGCGGTAACGATGTCGGTTTCTTTAATGCCGCAAATATCCGCGACCATTTTTGGTGTGTATTCGCGCACGGTATCTTTTAATGCATCAAATCCAACGGTATTTTTCTGGATATAAGCTATATCCAGCAGACCTTCCCACAGCATCACATGCAATATGCCGTTGAATAGGGCGACATCAGTCCCCGGCAGAATAGCCAAATGCAGGTCAGCCGCCTGTGCGGTATCGGTGCGGCGCGGGTCAACCACGATAATTTTCAGATCAGGATTTTTTGCTTTTGCATCTTCAATGCGCCTGAAGATAATAGGGTGGGCAAAAGCGGTGTTGCTGCCCGCAATAAATAAACAATCGGTATGATCAATATCTTCATAGCAGGCGGGCGGTGCATCGGCACCTAACGTTGCTTTATAGCCAGCCACGGCAGAACTCATGCAGAGCCGTGAGTTGGTATCAACATTGTTGGTGCCGATCAGTCCTTTGGCGAGCTTGTTGAAGACGTAATAGTCTTCGGTGAGCAGTTGGCCGGAAATGTAAAAAGCGACCGAGTCCGGCCCATGTGTTGCGATGGTTTGCGCAAACCTGTCGGCGAGATAGTCTAGTGAATCATCCCACGATACACGCTTGCGGCTTGCCTCACGCGTCAGGCGCATTTCCGGATACAGGGCACGGTTATCCAGCTTGGCAGTCAGGTGCAGGGTAGAACCTTTGGTGCAGAGACGGCCAAAATTAGCGGGGTGGTCAGGGTCACCTTTAACACCGATAATTTTATCCTGCTCTGACTGGATAATCACACCACAGCCTACGCCGCAGTAGCAACAGGTACTTTTGGTTTCTTTAATCATTTAAGCTCTAAATATACAAAACCATCTTCAATTTTTGTATTAAAACAGGCGGTTTCACCCACATCCGGCTCCTCGGCCTTGCCATCTATGAGGCTGATTTTCCAGCTATGCAGCGGGCAGGCGACTTTATCACCATAGACGATGCCTTGCGATAAAGGGCCGCCTTTGTGCGGACAGGTGTTGTTGATGGCGAACACGCGGTCATCTTCGGTGCGGAACACGCCGATATCAATATTCTGCTTATCCATGTTTTTGGTGCGTACTACGCGTGCGCCCAATTTTGGAATATCAATTAACGGTGCCACTTTTACCCAATTACTCATACTTACTCCAACCTCAAAGAACGTTTTTTAGGATACATAATTTATTAAGAATTTTGATTTTTTAACTTACCAGCAGTAAATAAATCAATAATAGATTTACCGTGAATGAGAAAATGGCGATCCACTGCCATTTCACCAGTCTGGCCCGTGCAATCAACGGGGTGCGTGCGGGTGCCAATATTGGTTTTAATTCGCCATGCTCCAGTGCCAGCAGCATTTCTTCTGCAGTTTCGAATCTAAACTTGCGGTCTCTTGCAATCGCTTTCAATACGATATTTTCCAGCCAGTACGGCAAATCAGGACGGTAGCGGGTTGGCGGGGTAGGCTCGCCAAATTTCGGCCGCTGGAAGGGCTCAATCTCACCGTATGGGTATTTTCTGGTGAGCAAGTAATACAGCGTCACGCCTGCCGCATAAATGTCGCTCTGTGCCGTGGCCTCTACACCTTCAAACAGCTCTGGTGCCATAAAACTGGGCGTGCCTGGATTTTTCATGGCTTCAATCTTGCCGATGCCGGCACTGAGTGCTACGCCCAAATCCAGTATGCGCAGGCGCTGGTCACTGGCAATGTGAATATTGGCGGGTTTAATATCGCGGTGGATGATATTCAGGCGGTGCAGGCTGCCTAAGCCGCGCATTAAATCCAGGCCGATTTTTGCGGTGCCTGCTACCGTGAAATGATGCCCGTTCTCCAGTCTTTGTTCCAAAGTGGCACCTTCGTGCCAGCTCATCACATAATATAGCTTGCTGCGTTTTTCCATTGATAATGGCAGAACCTGCGGTACATATTGTGATACCACGCGCTTGCCCAGCCATTCTTCGTTCAGCAGTCCATTGCAGCTGTCAGTGTCATTTGCCAATATAGGCTGCAGGGTTTTTAACACGAAGAGCTGTCTGGTTCCGGTATGCCGTACTTTATACAGCAGGCTGGCGCGGGATTCATGCAGTAATTCAATCACCTCAAAATCATCAATAATGTCGCCGGCATGCAGTTTGTTTGGTACAGCCAGATGTTTGCCGCCTGCAAGCAGTTCGGATAATGTATCTTCACCGACTTCATCAATCCTGATAACCACTGCGGTGCTGTTGTCCTGGCTGCCCTTTTTTAGCGCCATTTTGGTAAGGTGGTCGCATATCATCTGCGGGTTGTTGAATTTGCCTAAACCTTCGTGGATCTCTTTTTCACCCAGCGCATCCCATACACCATCGCTCATCAGCGCAAAAATATCCCCCTTGTTTAAAGCACCTTCTGCAAAATCTACACTTAAATGCTGATCCAGGCCTACTGCCCGTTTAAGCACATGGCGCATGTCCGGCCTATCCCAGACGTGATCGGTGGTGAGTTGTTTCAGTGCGCCATTGCGTAACAGGTAGATGCGCGTGTCGCCAACATGTGCAGAATAGTAGCGTTGCCCGCGAATCACCAATAATGACAGTGTGGTGGCCATGCCTGCCATATCACGGTTTGCATTGGCTTGCGCCAGCAGCCAGCGGTTTGCCGCGGTTAAGACTTTATCCAGTGCGGTTAATGGTTCCCACGTGTCGGGAGTGGCATAGTAGTCGGCCGATACGGTACGTACCGTCATCTCGGATGCTTCGCTGCCGCCGGCATTGCCGCCCACACCATCGGCTACCGCGATTAATGCACCCTTGACACTAAGCTGTTCGTTAGCAGGTGTTGCCACGCCAACGTAATCTTCATTACGCTCACGTGGTCCTGTCACACTGGATTGACCAATTTCAAATTTTAGGGACATCTAGAACGCTCGGAAACTCGCTGGTTATACTTTAGCAGTTGTTGCAGTAACACTGCCCCACGTAGTACGCCATCTGGTCTTAACGCCTGTAAGTCCTATTATAGCCAGTACAGCCAAGCCTGCAAAAATCATCAAGCCTATTTGGTAGCTTCCGGTCAGCTGTTTAAAGTAGCCCAGGCTTGCCGCCAGATAGAAACCACCCACACCGCCTGCCATGCCCACCAGGCCAGTCATTACACCTATTTCTTTGCGGAAACGCTGTGGTACAAGTTGGAACACGGCACCATTGCCCATTCCCAAAACGGCCATTACCGGGATGATGATTGCCAATGCCAGCTGGTAAGTCGGCTGGCCCAGGCTCATTACAAACAATAGAATGGCTGCAAGTGTATACATGGTAAGTAAAGTACGGATGCCGCCAATCCTATCGGCAACCCAGCCGCCAATCGGGCGCACCAGGGAGCCTGCAAATACAGCTGCCGCAGTGCAGTACCCGGCTCCAACTGGTCCTAAGCTGTATAAGTCATTAAAGTAAATGGTGAGCGATGATGCCAGGCCAACAAAGCCGCCAAAAGTGACGCTATAAAAAAACATGAACCACCATGCATCTTTATCTTTCAGTATGGCAAGGTACTGCGTGAGTGATTTTGCCGGAGGCGCATCAGGGCTGTCTTTGGCAAATACCAGATAAATCATCATGGCAATGCCAAGCGGTATTAGCGCTAAACCAAATACATTATCCCAGCCATAAGCCACGGCTAAACTTGGTGCAAATAATGCGGCAAATACGGTGCCAGAGTTGCCGGCACCGGCAATGCCTAATGCCGTACCTTGATGCTCAGGTGGATACCAGCGGCTTGCCAATGGTAATGCCACCGCAAATGCGGCCCCTGCAAACCCTAGGCCAATGCCGAGCATCAATGCCTGCTGAAAGTTTTCCAGTCCATGCAGCCATGCCAATAGCAGACTTGCAATGACGATGACCTGGCCAATCAAGCCCGCCATTTTTGGCTTGATCTGGTCAACCAGTACGCCCATGAAAATACGCAAAAAAGCACCTGCCAGCACCGGGGTTGCTACCATTAAACCTTTTTGTGCGGGCGAAAGCTGTAAATCTGTGGCAATTTGCACAGCAAGCGGGCCAAGCAGCACCCAAACCATAAAGCTCAAGTCAAAATATAAAAATGCGGAAAGCAAAGTAGGTGTGTGACCTGATTGCCAGAAACTTTTTTTCATCATACTTCCTTCAATTAAACTGTAATGGTTTCAAACTCTTTGTGCTGTTCGCGTTTCTGTACACGCTCAGCCCACGGCTCGATTGCCCCTTGCAAGGCATAGAGCAGCCGTTCATACGCCGCTTTGCGTCCTTCGGCATCATCTAAAACACGTTTTTTCACGTAGTCCAGGCCGACACGTTCGATCCAGTGCACGGTACGGTCCAGATAGCGCGCTTCTTCACGATAAATCTGGATAAACGCACCGGAATATTCCAGCACCTCATAGGGAGTCTTAACTTTGCACAGGAATTGTGCCACTTCAGTTTTGATGCCGCCGTTGCCGCCGACGTAGATTTCCCAGCCTGAGTCCACACCGATAATCCCTACGTCTTTAATGCCGGATTCCGCACAGTTGCGGGGGCAGCCGGAAACCGCAAATTTCACCTTATGCGGCGCCCACATGTGGTCAAAGGCTTTTTCAATATCAATGCCCATCTGTGTGGAATCCTGCGTGCCAAAACGGCAGAATTCAGAACCGACGCAGGTTTTAACGGTACGAATACCCTTGGCGTAAGCGTAACCTGAAGGCATGTCGAGGTCTTTCCACATGCCTACCAGGTCTTCCTTTTTGACACCCAGCAAGTCGATACGCTGACCGCCCGTGACTTTCACCATGGGCACGGCATACTTGTCTGCCACATCGGCAATTTTACGAAGCTGGTCTGGAGAAGTGACGCCGCCGTACATGCGGGGGATGACAGAATAAGTGCCGTCTTTCTGGATGTTGGCGTGTACGCGTTCGTTGATAAAGCGTGATTGCGGGTCGTCCACTGCTTCATGTGGCCAGGTAGAGATCAGGTAGTAATTAAGCGCTGGCCTGCAGGTTGCACAGCCGTTAGGTGTGCGCCAATCCATGCCTTTCATGGCATCCGGTATGTTGAGATACTTGTGCTGGCGAATTTCCGCACGTACTTCTTCATGGTTTTTATCTGTACAGCCGCA
>JBAQME010000031.1:0-9638 GCA_049302535.1 Methylotenera sp. | reverse complement strand
ATTTTTTTAATGAAATATTCATGTTGTCAGTGTAACGTTTTCAATTGTTTCGTCTATAGTAATCGTTGTAAATTAACGGAATTTATTTTGCTAATCTCATTCAAATAACCATGTAACTGTTGCGCTTATTTGCCGGAGCGCGGCATGTTATAATGATATTTTAATAGCCAAGCTATTTATCAAATTTAAATGAACGCACCCTTACCAAGCAGTATTCTTAACGCAGAACCTAAACCTGCAGCGCGCTTGCGCGAAATTCCCTACAACTACACCTCATTCTCAGACCGCGAAATTGTCATTCGGTTTCTTGGAGAAGAAATTTGGGGTATTTTAAATGAGTTGCGTGGTGTACGTAAAACCGGCCGTTCAGCGCGCATGCTGTTTGAAGTGCTGGGGGATTTGTGGGTGGTGTCGCGTAATCCTTATTTGCAGGATGATTTGCTGGAAAATCCAAAACGCCGGAAAGCACTGGTAGATGCCTTGCATCACCGTATTGCCGCTATTGATGAGCGCAGCGCAGGTAATGCCAAGGTGTTGAAACTGGTGGTTGCTGCCCGTCAAGCGGTTGCACAATTCGAGAATGATTTTAAACAGACAGCAAATTTGCGCAAAAAGGCATTTGCCAAACTTGCTAAAATTACCCGCAAAGATAACATTTGTTTTGATGGCTTATCACGCGTATCCCACGTGACGGACGCAACCGACTGGCGTGTCGAGTATCCATTTTTAGTTCTGACGCCTGACACGGAAAAAGAAATTGCAGCCTTGGTGCGCACCTGTATTGAGTTAGGGCTTACTATCATTCCGCGTGGGGGTGGTACTGGATATACAGGTGGTGCTATTCCGCTTACACCGTTATCGGCGGTGATCAACACAGAAAAACTGGATCAGCATACCGGCGTGCAAATGCGCACCTTGCCCGGTGTTGCGCGCCAGGTGGCAACGATTGAATGCGGTGCCGGTGTGGTGACACGCCGTGCGATGGAAGCTGCCTCTGATGCGGGCTTGGAGTTTGCCTGTGATCCTACCAGTGCCGATGCCTGCTGTATCGGCGGCAATGTGGCGATGAATGCGGGCGGTAAAAAAGCTGTGCTATGGGGTACTGCTTTAGATAACCTTGCTTCATGGCGCATGGTGACGCCGGATGGCGAGTGGATGGAAGTAGAGCGCCTGGATCACAACTTAGGCAAAATTCACGATATTGAAACTGCACGTTTCAAGATTAGCCGTTATAGCGAGGATATGAAAACCTTGCTGGCCGAGCCGGAAGTGTTGGAAATTCCGGGACCAAGTTTCCGTAAAGTGGGGCTGGGTAAAGACGTTACTGATAAGTTCTTATCCGGTCTGCCGGGAATCCAGAAAGAAGGTTGTGATGGTTTAATTACCAGTGCGACGTTTATCTTGCACCGCATGCCTAAATATGTGCGCACCATTGCACTGGAGTTTTTTGGCAATGTGTCGAACGCCGTGCCTGCAATTGTAGAGATTAAAGATTATCTCGATGCCACCGCAAAACAATCGCCTGCTGTCATTATGGCAGGCTTGGAGCACATGGATGAGCGGTACATCAAGGCTGTAGGTTATGCGACCAAGGCTGCGCGTCAGCAGCGTCCTAAAATGGTGCTGATTGCAGACATTGCATCAGATGATGAAAATGCCGTGGGTGAGGTTGCATCTGCGATGGTGCGTATGTGTAACGCGCGTAACGGTGAAGGTTTCATTGCCGTTTCTAGCGAAGCGCGTAAGAAGTTTTGGTTAGACCGTGCACGTACCGCTGCGATTGCCAAGCATACCAACGCTTTTAAAATCAACGAAGACGTGGTGATTCCGTTACCGCGCCTGGGTGATTATTCTGACGGTATCGAGCGCATCAATATTGATTTATCCATCAACAACAAGCTCAAATTGCTGGATGCGGTTGAAGCCTTTATGCAAGGCGATTTGCCGCTGCAGCCTGATGAAGATGGCAATGTAGATGCCAATATGGTGAAAACCAAGCAGGCAATGGCATTGCGCTTGATAGGTGATTTGCGCACACGCTGGAGCTTTATTCTTAATAATTTAGATGCACCTGTTTCAGCTTTGGGCGAGGCTGCTGCTGCGTTTAGCCAATATGAAAACATATTCCGTGCCGTGCAATCATACGATTTACGGATTTCCTGGAAGCGTGAATTAAAACGCCCAATGGCAGACATATTTGCCGGGCGTGAGTATCAAAAAATTCTCGACCTATGCGATGAAATTCACAAGAAAGTACTGAAAAGTCGCGTATTTATTGCGCTGCACATGCATGCGGGCGACGGTAATGTGCATACCAATATCCCCGTGAATTCAGATGATTACGGTATGATGCAGGATGCGCACGCTGCTGTGGCACGCGTAATGGCTTTGGCGCGGAACCTGAACGGCGTGATTTCAGGTGAGCATGGTATCGGCATTACCAAAATGGAGTTTCTGGATCAATCCACGATTGATACCTTTACTACCTATAAAAATAAAGTGGATCCGAATGGCCATTTTAATAAAGGCAAGCTATTAGCCGGTTCCGGCTTGGATAATGCTTACACACCAAGCTTTGGTCTGCTGGAGCAGGAATCTATCATTATGGAGCAATCGGCGATTGGCGAGATTGCCGATGACATCAGTGATTGCCTGCGTTGCGGCAAGTGCAAACCAGTTTGCAGTACGCATGTGCCACGTGCAAACCTTTTATACTCACCGCGCAATAAGATTCTGGGTACATCATTGCTCATTGAGGCATTTTTATATGAAGAGCAAACGCGTCGCGGTATTTCGCTCAAACATTTCGACGAGTTTAACGACGTAGCGGACCACTGTACGATATGTCACCGTTGTGAAAAGCCATGTCCTGTGGACATCGATTTCGGGGATGTTTCAATCAAGATGCGTAACTTTTTGCGCGAGCAGGGCAAAAAACAATTTAATCCCGGCACGGCTTTGGGTATGGCATTTCTGAATGCTAAAGATCCCGCTACTATCAAACTGTTGCATACAGTGATGATAAGATGGGGCTATAAAGCGCAAAATTTAGCACATACCCTGGCGAAAAGATTTGGATTGCTGCGTGATAAAAAACACCCACCGGCAACGGTAGGTAAAGCAGATATCAAGGCGCAGGTTATTCACTTCATCAATCGGCCTATGCCCAAGAAAATGCAGTCTAAAACCTCACGCGCCATGCTGGGTGTGGAAGACGACCATATGATTCCGGTTATCCGCAATCCGCAAAAGGTAACCGAGGATTCGGAAGCGGTATTCTATTTCCCCGGATGCGGTTCGGAGCGTTTGTTTTCAAACGTTGGTCTGGCAACGCAGGCCATGCTGTACGAGGTAGGCGCGATTACCGTATTGCCGCCAGGCTACCTGTGCTGCGGTTATCCGCAAACTTCCGCTGGCAACCACGATAAGGGGCAGGAAATTACAGCGGACAATCGCGTGTTGTTCCATCGTGTGGCCAATACGCTGAATTATCTCGATATTAAAACGGTGATCGTATCTTGCGGTACCTGTATGGATCAATTGCAGAAGTACGAATTCGGGAAGATTTTTCCGGGCTGCCGCTTGCTGGATATCCATGAGTACCTGATGGAAAAAGATGTGCGTCTGCAAGGTGTTACCGGTACACGCTACATGTATCATGACCCATGTCACACACCAATGAAGACTTATAAACCGTTGGAAGTTGCGAACAATTTGATGGGTCAAGATGTGCAGCTTAACGACCGCTGTTGCGGAGAGAGCGGTACATTTGCAGCAGCTCGTCCAGACATCGCTACACAAGTGAAAATGCGTAAGCAGGAGGAGCTTGAAAGCGGCATGGCTAAAATGGGCTTAACTGTTGGACACCCTGAAACCACAGTGAAAATTTTGACTTCGTGCCCAAGCTGCCTGCAAGGTTTATCCCGCTATGGAGAAGACACCGGGATTGAAGCTGACTATATTGTTGTAGAAATGGCAAAACATATTCTGGGTGAAAACTGGATGGAAGAATATGTACACAAAGCTAATAATGGCGGTATAGAAAAAGTATTGTTGTAACAAAATTAAGGCCATCGCAAGAGGACCTAAATTTTTTGTTAAGCACATTTCATTTTAAAAGGGAGCAACATGAATCGTTTAATCAAGATGTCATTTCTAAGTTTACTGATTATGGTGAGCTTTAGCGGATGTAAGAAAGCTGAAGAGCATACGGCAGAAATTGCAAAAGAAACCATTACGGAAATTAAAGAAAATACATTAGACGCAGCTAAAGAAGCTGCAATTGCAACCGAGCAAGCGGCAAAAGATATCGCAGCAGCGGCAGATCAAGCTGGCACCGATAAATCTTCTGTTGAAGATACTGCAAAAGACAAGTAACAACCGCCCGTATCAGTTAATGTTCAAAAAACAGCACTGATTTGTTGATGAGCGTGCATTTTCAGTATGGATTACCTCTAATAATGCTGGATTTACGCACTATTTTAATACGTTATGCACATCAAGCATGCATGAACTGTTGTCATTATTTTGTTAAAACTAATCATTAGGATAGCCCCAGAGTCAATGGCTGCTTAATTCTTGAGTGTTTTAGTCTGTCATATAAATTTCATCGCTTAGTCTCAAAACTGTCATTGGCACAGATTATGCTGTTAATTCAATGCAGTACCATCAATTTTGATGATAAGGAGATCTAACATGAAAACTTTATTTAAGCGAACGTCGTTGTTAGTGAGTGCGGTATTAGCAGTAGGAGCCCTTACGGTTTTTGCTAAAACCAGCCCCACATTTGACATTCACACCAACGTGATTTCAAAGGTTGCACAAAGTGAAAAAGGTGTGATTTTAGTCTTGACCGAGCGCGGTGATATTGCGGCTGAAGCGGCCTATCTGTTATTAGCGCAAGTCAAGCAGAATGAAGGTTATGAACCTTTATTGCTGGCAGTAGAAAGCGATAAAGTGGCCGGGTACAGGAGTGCCTTAGGATTACCCAATGCGTCATTACCTGCCGTGATTTTTTTCAATAAATCAGGTAAAGAAATCGTACGTGTAGTCGCTGCTAAATCTGCAATGAGCAAATTTGTTCAGTCGCAAGATCGAGTGAGTTAGTATGGCTAGTTTTTGTAAATAGGGCAGTAATCAATCGAAGTATGTGGCATGTTTTGTTTACTGCCTGATCTATCCAAGTTTCTGAATTAACCTTTAAACTTCTGCATTAATATCAACCAAAATCGGCTTAGTATTTAAAAGGCAAAAATACTGCGGTTGCAAGGTTTTGCATGATACGTGAAATAAGTCGCTGTGATTTTTCAGCCAGCGCAATCGCATATAAATCTGTACGCCCAATCATTTTTCCGAATTCACGTTCGAATGACAAATTCTTTTCTGTTTCGTTAATTTCATTGGTCAGTAAATAGAGCACTCCATCCTGATTGCGTGCATTTGAAAGTTTCCATGCGGCAATTTCAATGTTTCTGGCAACGTTATAAATGCGTTGAGGGTCGATGCTATCCGTGAAATAAAAATCAGTTTTATCGTTATGCGCTTTGAGCAGCATCGTATATAACCCTACGGTAAAGGCGAGCACACGGTCACCGGTATAGTCGGGCTTGAACGCTAAAAAAATTGCATCTGTGTCTTGCAGGTTGCTGATTTCAGGGAACTTGAATTGATGTTGCGCACTGCCATCAAATACCCAGGCTACCATTTTTTCAGCAGGGTCTGATGTACTTTTTTGCAGCTCGTGTGGATTGCGCTTATAAAGTTTTAGCATCAATGTGCGTAGACTTTCTGTATTTTCGCGCATTTCCACATCGGCCATGCGGTCAAAGTCGCCTTTCCCAAGCTGGTTAATCGTGCTGCGGTCTTGCTCTTGAGGAATAACTTTTTTTGTGGTGCCGTTAGATAAAGAAGTGGATGTACACGCGGCGAATATAAATATCAACGGAAGGCTAAGAATAATACGGACAGTGGCTTTCATATAATTAAAAGCTCCATATTTTTAAACAGGTTGATCTACTTTTTTAAAATACGCGCTGCTGGAAAGATTGCACTAAAGGTACTCCCGACGCCAAGTTCACTGGTAATTTCAAGCCTGGCTTGGTGTCGGGTAAGAATATGTTTGACAATGGATAACCCGAGCCCGGTGCCCCCGGTTTCACGACTTCGACTACGGTCAACGCGGTAAAAACGTTCCGTAAGCCTGTCAATATGCTGCTGTTCTATACCTATACCATTGTCGGTAACGCTAAAAACGGCCTGTTTATTGCGCTGCTGCCATGAGATATGAATTTCACCGCCTTCGGGAGTGTAACGTACTGCATTGCTGACCAAATTGCCGAGCGCGCTCTGCAACTCATCGACAGCGCCAACTAAATCAAGCTGCGGGGCAGTTTCTGCACTGATTTTATGTTTACCTTGACTTAAAGCCTTGGCATCATTGAACAGCATATTAACAAGTGCGGCCATCTCAATTGGTCTATCTTCGGGTGGCTGCGTGTTGCTTTCAATATGCGATAACGTGAGCAGATCTTCAATCAAACGCCGCATACGCGTAGTTTGATCCTGCATCATGCCGAAGTAGCTGCGTATGCCGTCGGGTATTGCACCTTCCATATCCGATAAGGTCTCTATGAACCCGCCTACCACGGTAAGCGGTGTGCGCAGCTCATGTGAGACATTGGCAATAAAATCACGGCGCATGGCATCTACTTTTTCAAGTTGCGTGATATCGCGGCTAATTAATAATTTTTGATTGCTCGCGAGTGGAATCAACCAGATTTCGAGTATGGCTTCTGCATTCCTGGAGTCTTTAAGTTTAAATGGCTCGTCATAAATCCCGTTGTATAAATAGGCAATAAAATTGCTGTTTCTAACCAAATTAACGATTGGCAAATTCTTATCGGTGATTAAATTTAAACCAAGTTGGCTCTCGGCGTGAGCCGTACACCATTCAATTTCATTAGTGGCGCTGAGTATGACCAGGCCATCGGGAATCGCATTGGCAACAGTATTAAAGCGCTCCAGTGCCGAGTGTAGCTCAGTTGTTTTACGGTTGTTACTACGCTCATATTTTAATAAGGCGCTGAATACATCCTCCCACAGGCCAAAACCTTCGGGGATTTCTTGTAAAACTGGTGCCTTAAACCAATGGTGCAGTTGGTATAAACCATAAACTTGAATACCAAGATAGCCTAAAAGGCCAATGGAAAAACTTAATAGAGCAATAACCGCACCGCTAATTAGCCAAAGAAAGACACTAATAGTGCTTAGCGCACATACGAAAAAAAAAGCTTTCCAGCGAAGATCAATCACGGATTAAATTTTCAAAGATTATTTCCGCTCAATTATAGCGGGCTTTTTTGATACAGTATTTTTTTACTATTAGTTCTTTTAGCAACCAGAAAATTAGCCATGTCGTAACAGCCTTAACTATGTTGTGCGGACAAACGGTAGCCAGCGCCGCGTACAGTCTGAATTAAATCTTCATGGCCTGATATTGACAGGGCATTACGCAGGCGTCGAATATGCACATCTACGGTGCGGTCTTCGACAAATACACGGTCGCCCCATACTTTGTCCAGTAACTGGCTACGCGTGTGCACGCGCTCGGCATTGGTCATGAAAAAATGGAGCAGCCTGAATTCGGTAGGACCCAAATCAATACTCTTTTGGTTGCCGGTAACGCGGTGCGTTGTTGGGTCCAGGCGCAGGCCATTTAATTCGATAGGGTCATCGGTCATTTGCGGTGCACGGCGGCGCAATACGGCCTTGATTCTAGCGTTAAGTTCGCGTGGACTAAACGGTTTGGTGACATAATCATCTGCACCCACTTCCAGGCCACGCACTTTGTCATACTCTTCGCCACGCGCAGTCAGCATAATGATAGGAATATTTTTCGTGAGCGCATCTGATTTTAACTTACGCGCAAACTCCAACCCATTCATCCCAGGCAGCATCCAGTCCAGCAAAATCAAATCCGGGATGGTTTCACGCATGAGGTCTTGTGCTATCTCCACACTTAAAGCACGTATCGCATTATGTCCTGCTTGCGTAATGTTGAGTGCTAACAGTTCCTGGATTGCAGGTTCATCTTCAACAACTAATATATTGGCGGGCATATTTTTCCTTAAATAAATTGCCGTATAAACTTTCAAGCCTGATTAGTTTATGACGCTAATATGACATATTCATGACAAAGATTAAACACGAAAATAAAGAAGTAATCATCATAACTAAATTGCCATTTTTCTCATTTTGTTACACCATACAACAATTTGCTAATTTATGAACCAAATCTTAAAGTAACCATATTAAAGAACTACTTAATAATTAACGGTACGTAAAAAATAAAAGTTTTAGGGAGTCAATGGAATGCCAGGTTTTTTCTCAAAAGAACATATCACTGCCAATGCAAATTTTAATCGCTGGTTAGTGCCTCCCGCTGCGCTGGCAGTTCATCTTTCAATTGGTATGGCGTACGGTTTTAGCGTATTCTGGAAACCGTTAGGCAATGCGTTGCAAGGTGAAGATGGCAAGCCTTTGGCTGCTTGTGCCGCAGGCGCTACAACATTTGCGGATAAATTATCCGGTACGGCTAATGCCTTGTTTGCTACGGACTGCAATTGGACCCAGTTTGATTTAGGCTGGATGTATACCTTGTTTTTTGTACTGCTGGGGTGTTCAGCCGCGGTTTGGGGCGGCTGGCTGGAACGTGCCGGCCCGCGTAAAGCTGGATTGGTTGCTACTTTGTGCTGGTGTGGCGGTTTGCTGATTTCTGCCTATGGTGTCTATAGCCATCAACTATGGATGATGTGGCTAGGTTCTGGGTTCATAGGGGGTATCGGACTTGGATTAGGCTATATTTCCCCGGTTTCTACGCTTATCAAATGGTTTCCTGATCGTCGCGGTATGGCTACTGGCATGGCGATTATGGGTTTTGGCGGTGGGGCCATGATTGGTTCGCCCTTGGCCACCAAATTAATGACTTATTTTTCTACGCCAACCAGTGTAGGTGTTTGGCAAACCTTTGTGGCACTCGCCGTGATTTATACTGCATTTATGCTGTACGGATCTTTAGCATATCGTGTCCCGCCTTTAGGGTGGAAACCGGCTGGCTGGACGCCGCCGGCTGCTAAGGAAAATGTCATGATTGCAACACGACATGTGCATTTGAAAAATGCGCATAAAACACCACAATTCTGGCTGTTATGGATTGTGCTATGCATGAATGTGTCAGCCGGTATCGGTATTATTGGCGCAGCGGCACCTATGCTGCAGGAAACTTTTGGCGGTGCACTTATCGGTCAGCCGGGAGTGGGTTTTGATGTGGTGAAACAGGATGCAGTGATGGCAGCGGCAGTGGCTTCAGTCGGTGCGGGTTTTGTCGGTTTGATTTCAATTTTTAACATTTTTGGACGCTTTGCCTGGGCGACTTCATCAGATAAATTGGGCCGCAAACGCACTTATTATATTTTCTTTATATTAGGCGCAATGATGTATTGCGCCGCGACTTATGTAGCAGGGTTTAAGTCATTGGCTTTATTTGTAGCTAGTTTTTGCGTGATTGCTTCGATGTACGGTGGCGGATTTGCCACTATTCCTGCCTATCTGGCGGATATGTTTGGTACGCAATTCGTCGG
>JBAQME010000030.1:0-4220 GCA_049302535.1 Methylotenera sp. | reverse complement strand
TAGTGGCAGCTGCGAAACGAAAACTTGCCCAGCTGGAAAGCAACCAGGTTGCAACTAACTCAGAACAGCCTGATATGTTTCTGGTTGATAGCATGCCAAAAGAAGTGGAGTTGCATCCGGTGGTTTCTGAACTTGAGATCATTCAACCGGATGATTTAACGCCAAGGCAGGCATTGGAAGTGTTATATAAGTTAAAAAACATGGCTGCCAATCAAGTTTAAGTAAAAGCAGGGTGTTTTTTGGTTTTAGCAGGCAGCCGAGCCAGGAGGGGTTAGCAGCCTGCAGCTTTTAACTGGCTTTCAATTTTATCTTGTTTTTGTTTTAGATAATTCATGTAATTGACGTCGCCGCCCCTGCGCCGCTGCGTAGCAACATCTTCAGCATCTGTTTTTAAACCTGAACATCTGGTTTTATTATCGTCAGGCCTGGCACGGCTTTCTGCGTCACTGGTTTTTGTTTCGTGATTGTTTGTTTCGCCGGATGTTGGATTAAGTTGAGCTTTGCTGTTTTCCAGGGTTCCTGCGCCGGTGCTTCTGTTACCCCTTATTTTTTGAGCTTCAATAATCAGTTTGTCGGCGAGCTTATCCTGCTCTTTTTGCTGCATGCATTCCTGCTCAATAGCATTTTTGACGTCTAATGATGAGCCGCGATGGTTATAGACATCTCTTATCAACGCTTGTGTGTAACCATCTTTTGCGGACTCCAGCTGCTGGTCTAAAGTTTTGCCAACTTCACGTGTCCAACTGATTTTTTTGGTAGCGTCACCACGTTGTTTGCAATCTGCATCAATTTTTGCAAATTGCTGTAAGTCGTCGTTACTGGAAACACTACTCGTAGTTTTTACACTGCTTTTGATCGTTTTATTGTTAACGCCAGCGCTTGCGCACGGCGTGTCTTGATAACTGCTGCCACAGCGGTAAAAACTGGTTGCTGGAGCAGTCTGGGTGCAAACCAAAAGCGCGATACCGGCAGCTGTTTTGAGTACAGAAACGTGATTCATGCGCATTGGTGGCACCTTATATCAATTAAGATATCAATTAAGGAATCGATTAATGATGATGGCCGCCAGCACCGTGTACATGTTGATGTGTCACTTCTTCCTTGTTTGCAGGACGTACATCAGTAATTGTAGCTGTAAATATAACACGTTCGCCCGCCCAAGGATGATTGCCATCCACAACGACTTTGCCATCGGCAATTTCTGTCACTGTGTACAAGATCACTTCGCCTGTTTCGTCTTCACCTTCAAATTGCATGCCTACTTTTAACTCTGCAGCCGGAAAAGCAGTCGCTGGCTCGATTTGAACCAATTCTTCGTCATACTCACCAAAGGCATCAGCAGGTTGCAAATCTACAGTGACTACTTCACCGACATCTTTGCCATGCATAGCTTCTTCTACTTTAGGGAAAATATTGTCGTAGCCGCCATGCAAATAGGCCACTGGTTCGGCGCTGGATTCAAGCACGTTGCCATCGGCGTCTTTTAGTTCATAAGTCATTGATACTACTGTATTCATTGCAATTTGCATGGTGCATTCCTCAAGCTGGGCTTTTAAAAAATAAGGCTGGATAAAAATAAGTTTAGAATTTTAATCTATATTTTGAATTTGCCTAAATTTTATATCCAGGTTTTTTATATATGGATTTTATATTCTGTGATGCTTGGTAATTAAACGGTCCAGTGCCGCAGCGAATGCCTGACGGTCACTTTGGTTAAAGGTGGAGGGGCCGCTAATCTCCACGCCGTTACTACGCAGTTCTTCCATCAGGTTGCGCATCGCCAGCCGCTCTTTAATGTTGGCAATCGTATAAAGCTCGCCGCGTGGATTAAGGGCATAGCCGCCTTTTTCAACTACTTGGGCTGCAAGCGGAATATCGGCAGTAATGATTAAGTCGCCAACTTCCATCTCTACAACAATTCTGTTGTCTGCTACATCGAAGCCACTTGGTACTTGCATGGTCTTGATATAAGCCGATGGCGGCGTGCGCAAGAACTGGTTGGCTACCAGTGTGGTACTAATTTGCGTACGTATCGCTGCCCTGAATAAAATTTCTTTAATGACGACAGGACAGGCGTCAGCATCTACCCAAATTTTCATGATCGAAACAAATGCAAGTTCAGTTGGAATAGTGCCGGTTGGAATAGTGTAAAGTTTAGCAAAATTGCATCATTATTTGATGCGTTTTTGCCTATCGTCCTCTACCGCCACTTCGGTGTTGGCTGTTAGCGCCACCTGTACCTTTGTTTGGGTTAGCCTTTGCCGGGCCGCTTCTGCCGGGGTTGGCGCCGGTATTGCCGCGAGGTTTGTTACCATAGCCAGCAGGTTTAGGCGCAAATATTGCCGGTTGCGGCATGGCTTGGTGCCGTGCTGCTTCTGACATAGGTTTGTTAGGTGCTTTTTGGGTGGTGTTTGCTTGTTGATTGCTATTTTGCGGTTTGCGCTTTTGCCCATGTTGCGGACGTGGCGGACGCGGTGCTTCCGGCTCCGGATTGCTGGCTGGGGTGAAGCCTTCAACAGGGACTCTTGGTATTTCACGCTTAATCAGCTTTTCGATATCTTTAAGCAATTTAATTTCTTCACGATCCACTAAAGACACTGCCGCGCCACTGCTACCGGCACGGCCGGTACGGCCAATGCGATGCACATAATCTTCCGGCACGTTTGGCAGTTCAAAGTTCACCACTTGTGGCAACTGGTCAATATCCAGGCCGCGTGCTGCAATATCGGTAGCTACCAATACGCGCAGGGTGCCATCTTTAAACTGCGCCAGCGCTTTGGTGCGTGCGCCCTGACTTTTGTTGCCATGAATCGCTGCTGCTTGAATGTCATCCTTGATGAGTTTTTCGGCCAGGCGGTTTGCGCCGTGTTTGGTGCGCGTAAATACCAGTACTTGTTTCCAATCGTTTTGTTTAATGAGGTGGCTCATCAAGTCACGTTTATGCGCTTGCGGCACCATATGCACGGTTTGTTCAACCAGTTCGGATGCGGTATTGCGGCGTGCAACTTCAACGAAACCGGGGTTATGCAGCAGGCCATCGGCTAATGCTTTAATTTCATCTGAAAATGTTGCTGAAAACAGCAGGTTCTGACGCTGTTTAGGCAATAGGGCCAGAATTTTTTTAATGTCGCGGATAAAACCCATATCCAGCATGCGGTCGGCTTCATCCAGTACCAGAATTTCAATGCCGGATAGATCGACGTTTTTCTGATTGGCATGATCCAGCAAGCGGCCCGGTGTGGCAACTAGAATATCGAGCGGTTTTTTTAAACGTGCAATTTGCGGATTAGCGTTTACGCCGCCAAAAATTACGGTAGAGGTTAGCGGCAAGTGTTTGCCGTAAGTTTTTACGGATTCTTCAATCTGCGCAGCAAGTTCACGTGTCGGCGTCAGCATCAAGCAACGTGGACGACCTTTTGCAACTTCAGTTAACGGCTTTTGGTTGAGTAAATGCAGAATCGGTAAAGTAAATCCTGCTGTTTTGCCAGTGCCGGTTTGGGCGCCGGCCAGTAAATCTCCACCATTTAATACTAACGGAATCGCTTTCGCCTGTATCGGTGTCGGGTGGGTGTAACCAGTGTCGCTAATGGCGCGCAGGATAGGTTCGCACAGGCCTAACTCGTTAAAGTTGAGCGTGCTTTGTTCAATAGTTAAATCAGGTTTAATGGCTTCTGGTCGAACGCCATCAATAGACGAGTTTGTTTCAATAGTTTTAGTGTGTGTTGTCAATGTAAAGCTCCAGCTTGAGTTTAAGCCGACCCATTACTTATGAAGCAACACCAATCGAGGTCTAGGCATATATGGTTATCATTCAATATGAGATATAGAAGATAATAAAGTAAGAGACCGCTACGCTGATTGGTTGGCGTAGGGTAAATGAATTGCAGGGGATTATACGGTAGATTGTAATTAAAGCCAGCAATAGTTTTTTTAATACGCATATTTACGCATATTGAAGCTGTAATGCTTAATGTGAGTTACGAGTGCGGGTGTTGCTGCCGCCAAACCCAGGGCGGTATTGGTTTTTTGCTCCTCCATAGCCCGATTCTTTTTTCGCGTGCCATAACGGCTGCATTTTGAATGACAGGATCATTGGAATATTTTTCGTTATACCAGGCAAAGCCATGCTCAACCAGGTACAGGTTTGCATCAACACGATTGCATTGCAGTCTACCTAAATAGCGATTGTATTTATCCGTGCCAAGAATTGTAGCGTTTAC
>JBAQME010000029.1:0-2189 GCA_049302535.1 Methylotenera sp. | reverse complement strand
CAGGTAATTGGTGTTCCATGATAGGTCCTTTATTCGTGAAATAAATCTGAACGGTTATTGTGCCATAATAACAGTGTATTTTAGTAGGGTATTATTGCAAATCAAGCTATTTTTTCTTGGCTCTGGGATGGGCGTTGTCATAAATTTTGGCTAGATGTTGAAAGTCCAAATGCGTATACACCTGCGTAGTACTGATATTGGCATGCCCCAGCATTTCCTGAACAGCACGCAGGTCCTGGCTGGATTGCAAGACATGAGTGGCAAAGCTATGGCGCAGCAGGTGAGGGTGCATGTCGGTATTGATGCCCTGTTTAATCGCCCACGTTTTTACGCGATACTGTACGGCACGCGGGGTAATTCTATGCCCTTGCTGCGTGACGAAAACCGCTTTTATATTTTTTTCGTCAATCGCAATATTGCTGCGTTGCTGCAGCCAGGTTTGAAGCGCATTAGCGGCATGGCTACCCAAGGGGATGATGCGCGTTTTATTGCCTTTACCCGTTACGGTAACGGTGCCTTCAGAGAAGTCCAGCATGTCGATATCTAAATTGACAAGCTCGGCCAAACGCAGGCCGGATGAATAAAACAGTTCTAAAATAGCGTGGTCACGCAGTTCCAATACGCCATCGCCCTGAATATCGACAAATTTCACCGCTTGGTCTACTGAAAGTGCCTGTGGCAGGGTTTTGGCAGATTTCGGTGCGCGCAGTCCAGTCACGGGGTTTTGCGTAAAGCCCTTATGGTGGATTAAATAGTCATAGAAACCTCTCCAGGCGGAGAGTGCACGCGCGATACTTTTACTGCTTAACCCGCGGCTGTGCATGGCGGCGATAAAACGTCTCACCTGCTGGTTTTTGATAAGCTCCAGGTTGACGTTGTCCGCAAGAGACTCCAGTAGCTGAATATCCCGCGTATAGCTTTTGCAAGTGAGTGCGCTGAGTCCGCGCTCAAAGGTAAGGTGCTGAATGTAGTCGTCTAGATAAAGCATTGCTCACCTTATGGGTTAAGCATATATCTAAAGGTGCAGTGTAAATAAATGATTGAGCAGTGCTGCTGCTACGAGTTCACCGATATGCTCAATGTAGTGTGTTCCCATGTCGGCCTTAAAGCGCTGCTGATTTTCTGCGCCTAGAATCAGTACGCCAAATGCGTGCTGGTCAGCTGCATTTTTATATAGAGGAATAAATGCAAATGACTGCAAATTGCTGTCGAGTAAGTCGTTTGCAATTTGTGGTTTAGCGCCGCAATGTGGCTGATCTAACGCTATTACCCAATCACTGAACTCTTCATTTACGGGTGCAAAAATCGCATCACCGGCAATTGCGCTGTTGCTGGGTTTTATCCAAATGCGAATTAATGACCGGGTAACCGCAAAGTCAGATTGCAAAGTTTCGGCGATGAGCTGCTGTAATGCGCTGAAGCTTTGTTGATTGAGTAAATTAAGGCTGAATTTGTGTATTTTGGTACTTGTCGCGTCGTTTTCTTCCGCATGACGAATCATCTGCTCCATCATGGCTTCCAGCACACGGATTTTGTCGCGCTGCGCCAGCTGCTGGCGTTCTGCTAACGAGATGACACCGCTGCCATGCGGGCTGGGTAGGGTTATTTCAGTAAGCAGGGTTGCGTGCTGTTCGAAAAAATCTGGATGGCTATGTAAGTAATCTTTAACTTGCTCGGATGAAATTGCACTAGGCTCAGTTTGATTATCTTGTTGGTTGGTTGTCATTTTGGAATACCTTTTTTTAACTGCATGGTTTTAATTAACTGATGCTAAATCTATTTCACCTGTAAATACCGTAACTGCCGGCCCCGTCATCATTACAGGTGTATTGCCGCCTTGCCATGCGATGTGCAGCTCTCCGCCGCGTGCGCTGACACGGACAGGGGATTGTAAACGCCCGAGCTGGATGCCGGCTACAACTGCCGCACAGGCACCGGTACCACAGGCAAGCGTTTCTCCAGTACCGCGTTCAAACACTCTTAATTTGATGTGGTGTGCATCCGCGATTTGCATAAAGCCGGCATTTACCCGCTCAGGAAAACGCGGGTGCAACTCAATCTGGCTGCCGAGCGCTACTACAGGTGCAGTTTCAATATCATTTACAATTTGTACTGCATGAGGGTTTCCCATGGAAACCGCAGAAATGTCTATCTGCTGGTTCCCCACATCAAGTTTATAGGTATTGGCA
>JBAQME010000028.1:0-2494 GCA_049302535.1 Methylotenera sp. | reverse complement strand
CATGGAGCGTTATTGGTGTCTGCAATATCTGATTCAGGAGCACGTTGAAGAAATTCATGCAACCGTATGGCGTGAAAACCTGGTGCGGCTTGATCATTTACCCTATATGACAAAAGTATATGGGCTGCCGGAACTTAAAGCAGGTACGCGTGTGGGTTTACAAGTGCAGGATGTGGATACGCTTTTGGTGGATTTGCGCACCAAATTCCTGCGCGTACTTGAAGACGAGCCGGTACAGCCATTAGCGTTGGACGATGCTGATGATGAAAGTGTTGGTCTTGAAAGTGCTGATTTACAAAGCGTAGATTTACAAAGCGCGGATTTGGAAAATAAAGTAGAGGTTGAGTAGTGTTTCGTGTAGCTAAACATTTGTTACGTGGGTTAACGCATACATCTGCGGCAGATGATACTGTTGAAGTAAGTGAACTTGATGGTGTGCGTGCCTTACATTTGGGTTCGGCAACGATTCAAAGCGCTATGCGTATCAGGGATCCTTTTGCGCTTGAGCTTACCTATACCCGGGCCATGATGTGTTTTTTGCTGTTTCATCCCAGTGTCAGGCATATGCTTACGATTGGGCTGGGCGGTGGTTCAATCGCAAAATACGTGCATGTCAACTGCCCTGAAATTGCGAGTAAAGTGATTGAAATTAATTCCAGAATCATTCAGGTGGCGCGTAATCAGTTCCACGTGCCGGAAAATGATGAGCGGCTGGAAATAATCGAAGCGGACGGTCTGCAATATCTGGCAGAACACTCGGATGCTACGGATGTGCTGATGATAGACGCCTTTGACAGCAACGGTATCCCGCCTGATTTTTGCAGCCAGGAGTTTTTTGACCAATGCGCTGACGTGCTCAAGTATGATGGCATTTTAGTCATCAATTTATGGGGCAGTGATAAGAATTTTGACGTTTATCTGAATAGGATTGAGCAGAGCTTTTACGGCAAGGCATTGATGCTGCCTACTGGAAAGCCTGGCAATATTGCCGTGTTTGGTTTTAAACGTGAACCTGCTGACTTGCGCTTGAGCAGTTTACGCAATCGCGCAAAAACACTTGAGAAAACACATAAGATTGAGTTCTTGCAGTTTGTAGAAAAACTGGCTGAACACAATGACAGCACCAATAACCGAATTTTTATGAAGAGTGATAATTAATTTATGGCACAACTTGCACCTAACAGATATTTTGCAACCTGCCCGCGAGGCTTGGAGCAACTATTGGCAGACGAACTGCAGCAAGTCGGCGCCAAGTCTATCAAACCCACCGATGGCGGTGTAAGTTTTGATGGCGACTGGGCGGTATGCTATGGTGCCAACCTGCACTCACGGATTGCCACACGTATTTTGTGGCAAGTGGGGCGTGGCAAGTACGCCACTGAAGAAGATCTGTTCAATGCTGCCTACAAACTTAATTGGCCGCAGTGGTTTGAGGTTAAGCACGACTTTATGGTGAAGGTAACCGGCGTGAAATGCCCGCTTAAAAGCCTTGAGTTTGCTACTTTAAAAATCAAGGATGCTGTGTGCGATAAATTCAGGCAAGCTGTTGGCAGCCGTCCTTATATTGATACCAAAACGCCAGCGGTGCGTATTCATGCTTATTTAACTGCTGAAGAATATCAATTTTATTTGGATACTTCAGGCGCCGCGCTATATCAACGCGGCAATCGCGGTGCAAGCATAGAGGCGCCGTTGCGTGAAAATCTGGCTGCAGGTATTTTAAAGTTGACGGGTTGGCAGGTTGGGCAGCCATTATTGGATCCAATGTGCGGTAGTGGTACATTCTTGCTGGAAGCTGCGATGCTTGCGCTGGATATTGCACCCGGATTAAAAAGAAGTTTCGGCTTTGAAAAACTCAGAACATTTGAGTCAGACTCCTGGAAGAAAATAAAAAACCAGGCCTTGGCTAAGGTTAAGAAAACCTCATTTCAAAAAATATACGGCTCAGACCTTGATTTGCGTGCGGTACGTGTCAGCAAGCAAAACCTGGAGGCTGCAGGGTTACTGGAAGCCGTGCAAGTTGCGCACGTTGATATGCTGAACGTAGTACCGCCTGCTGACAGCGGGGTATTGGTAGCAAACCCGCCTTATGGTGTGCGTATTGGCGAGGATGAAGAGTTGGCCTTGTTATATCCCAAAATGGGCGAAGCTCTGAAACGCAAGTTTGCAGGCTGGAATACCTATTTCTTAACTAATGACCTGCGTATGCCCAAGCTTATGCGTCTTACCCCAAGCAAGCGTACGCCATTATTTAACGGGCCGCTGGAGTGCCGTTTGTTTGAGATTAAAATGGTTGCTGGCAGTAATAGGAAATAGTTTAGTGTAAGGACAAGAATGATGGCTGATTCGCTTTTTGAGTTAAGGGCACGTATCAATGCTTTTGTGACAGAGCGTGACTGGGCGCAGTTTCATACGCCTAAAAATCTGGCGATGGCGATGATAGTGGAGGCGGCAGAATTAGTTGAGCAATTTCAGTGGGATACACCGCAGGAAA
>JBAQME010000027.1:0-3162 GCA_049302535.1 Methylotenera sp. | reverse complement strand
GGTGGCATTTTGTGCGGCGAGCGTCGTGAATTGATTTGCCACCGGTATCAGTACATCCAGCATGGTTTTTTCGCCTAAATCAGCTTTGCCACGCTGGCGAATCATTTCAACTCCTGCGGCAAACGCGCTGGCGTAGGTTATCAAGGATTCATCATTTTTTTCCTTGATGATTTTAGCCATGCCCATGAAAAAACTTGCAAGCAGCGGGCCGGAAGCGCCGCCAATCGTGCTGAGTAACTTCATGCCTATTTTGTTCAGTGCGGCATCTGGTGTTAAGGGCGCTAATTCCGGTTGCATTTCAACAATTGTTTGAGCGCCGCGTTTCATGTTGATGTAGTGGTCTCCGTCGCCTATGGCGCGGTCTAGGGATTCTAGCTCTGATTCATGATTCAGGATTGAATCATGAATAGCGACTGCGGCGGATAAGATAAAGGGTGATTTCATATCATGAATAAGACTATATTGTGAATCGATTAAAGTTGTTAAACTCTACACATGTCACATTTTGATTTCAACTCATGAGTTTACGTTTCCGTTTAAATTTACTGATTACCTTATTATCACTGGCTTTTATACTGGTGGTTGGAACAATCCTGGTTAATGACACCCGCGTTTCAATCCGTGAGCGGGTAGAGGCGGCTAGCCGCGTGACGGTGCAGTTGTTGGATACCGTGATCGTGAGTTCGGCATTAAACCCTGAAATGGGGCCTACACATTTGGTTTTACAGAGTTTTTTAGGGTCATTGGGTTATGTAAGAAGTAGCAATATTGTGCTTTACGATTACTACGGGCAGGAGATTTATCGCTCGCCGGAATCAACTTTCAAACATGATGTACATCCGCCAGAATGGTTTGTGAAGCTTGTAGAACCCAAAGCGGAAAAGGTAGAGCGCAGAATTCGCTATGGCACATTGGTGGTGACTTCAAGCGCAGCAGGATCCATACGTGAGGCATGGTCAGGCTTCCGCCAATTGATGTGGGTAGGGTTGGCGTTTTTTTTACTGCTCAACACGATGGTATATCTGCTGTTAAGCCATTCGCTCAGGCCGGTAAACCGGATTTTAGAAGCGATTAACCGTATTGAACAAGGTGACCTGGCCACGCGCCTGCCCACGTTTGCATTACCGGAGTTTGACCGTATCGGCCATAGCCTCAACCGCATGGCGGAGTCGCTCACGGCTGAGCGTCAGTTGGAAGAAAATCGCCAATTAACACATTTGATACAAAAGCATATTGAAGATGAACGCAGAAGCCTGGCGCGTGAACTGCATGATGAGCTTGGTCAGTACGTGACTGCCATTAAAACCTTTGCCGTGGGCATTGCAAATAAAGCCAAGGCAAACAGCGGCGGTGCAGGTATGTCCGGTATCGCATCCAATGCCCAGGTGATTGTATCTGCTGCTGATCAAATCTACGATGGCATGCACAATATTGTTCGCCAGCTTCGGCCGGGAGCGCTGGATAATCTGGGCCTGGCCGAGACGCTTAAGGATGTTGTCAGCAGCTTTCAGGCCCAGCATCCTGAAATTCAAATTCAGTTGCAGTTGTCTGAAAATCTGGAGTTTGGAAAATTGCAGAGCCTGGGTGAGACTGTTAGCATTAACCTGTATCGAATCGTGCAGGAGTCGCTTAATAATGCACTCAAATATGCACAGGCGACAAAGATTGACATTAGACTTACAAAGTCAGCAACGGGCGAATTGCAATTGAGTATTAAAGATAATGGAATCGGTATGGACGTTGATGCGGTAGACCAGACCACACATTTTGGTTTGCTAGGTATGCGTGAACGTGTGCAGGCCTTGAACGGAAGCTTTAGCATCGTTGCCTCACCTAATCAAGGCACAACAATTGATATTAGTGTGCCAAATGGCAATTTAAATTAATAAGTTATAAAAGATTCAACTATAAAAGAGAGTACGTAACATGAGCCAAATTAACGTAATGCTAGTTGACGATCACGCTGTAGTCCGCATGGGCTTTAAGATGTTACTGGAATCAGATGCCGATATAACCGTGATTGCAGAGGCCGAAAGCGGTGAGCAGGCGATTCAGCGTTATATGGAGCATAAGCCCAATGTAGTGGTGATGGACATCACGATGCCGGGTATTGGCGGCCTGGAAGCAATTGAGCGTATTTTGGCAAAGGATAACACTGCAAAGATTCTGGTATTGTCGGCACATGAAGATTCAGTGCATCCCAAGCGGGTGTTAAACGCGGGGGCAATGGGCTACCTCACTAAGCGCAGTGCGGCTGAAGAGCTGATTAAAGCGATTCGTACCGTTGCAACGGGTAAAAAATACCTGGAAGCCAGCGTTGCACAGCAGATGGCAATTCAACAGTTGTCCGGTGACCAAAATCCCGTGGATGTGTTATCGCCACGCGAGTTTGAAGTATTCATGGCATTGGCTAAGGGTAAAACCACTAATGAAATTGCTGAAACCCTGTTTTTAAGCCCGCGTACCGTGGGTACGCATCTTTACAACATCAAGCAAAAACTCAACGCCAATAACTCGGCTGAAATTGCGTTAATCGCCATGCGCAGCGGGTTGCTGGATGCGTAAATCCAGCGTCCTACTTTAAATAGATAGGATTAAATAGATAGACGTTTTTTTCGAGGCTTGGGTTGGGGAAGTTCGTTTGCCGTAACCTGAATTAACTGACCAAGCCATTCACTCTCTTCCCATAAATCAGCAGTAACCAGCAGATAAGGTTTTGCCCCAGGATAGGGAAAACCTTCGACCACATTTGAAATCATGCTTCTACCAGAATTGGTCGGTTTGAGAAACATCTGGTCGTCGCAGATAAATGCAACAGGCTTGTCCGCTAAATATAAACAGTACTCCCCAAACATCTTTTTTGTAGTTATTTGGCCTATGCCCGAAAGTTGATCCAGAAGAAAATCTATTGTGCTTTGGGAGGTTGCCATAAGATTAATAACCAATTGATGTTTGACCTGGGTCGCTGGATAGAGAAAATTTGCTCGAAGAAGATATTGTATACGGTTAGATGTAGGGGTTCATGTGATTTTAGCGCGCCCCATTTGATGGGTTGGGCCTTATGCATTCCGGGAATCAGCAACAGATGCGGCATCGGTCTCGGGAACCGGCGAGGCAGCCGGTTCGACCCGGTCGCGGCCACCTTCCTTGGCGCGATAAAGC
>JBAQME010000026.1:0-22193 GCA_049302535.1 Methylotenera sp. | reverse complement strand
TGCAGGCTTTATCTGGCAAGCCTGTATTTACCGGCATGTGGGACGCCTCTATTCCTAACGGCATGCCGCACATTGAATTAAGTCGCACAGCTGATGCAATTGTGATTGCGCCGGCCAGTGCCGATTTCATTGCCAAACTTGTACATGGCCGTGCCGATGATTTACTTTCTACTCTTTGCTTGGCGCGCAACTGTTCATTATTAGTTGCCCCGGCAATGAATAAACAAATGTGGGAAAACCCAGCTACACAACGCAATGTTGCGCAACTGGCAGCTGACGGCATCAGCATATTAGGGCCAGATAGCGGCGAACAGGCCTGCGGTGAAGTGGGCTTAGGCCGTATGCTGGAAGCTGAAGACTTGCTTAGTTTAATTGAAGCGCATTTCCAGCCCAAAATCCTCAAAGGCAAAAAGATTCTGATCACTGCAGGCGCCACACTGGAGATGATAGACCCTGTACGTGCGATTACCAATTTAAGTAGTGGCAAAATGGGCTACGCAATCGCACAGGCAGCTTTTGCAATGGGTGCTGACGTCACGCTGATAAGTGGCGCGAGCGCACTCAAACCGCCTATGTGCGTAAACACCATTTTCAGCACCAGCGCCGATGCCATGTATCAAAGTGTGATGCAACGGGTAGCATCCCAGGATATTTTTATCGGTGTCGCAGCAGTAGCCGATTACAGTCCGGCTGTTACAAACACACAAAAAATTAAAAAAAGTAAGTCATCACTGACAATAGAACTCAAACCCAACAAGGATATATTGACAGAAGTTGCCAGCTTGCCCAATGCACCATTCTGCGTAGGATTTGCTGCCGAAACCGATAACTTGCTGGAATACGCAGAAGCAAAACGTAAATCGAAAAAATTGCCATTGATTGTTGCCAATCTGATTAACGACAGCATGGGGCAGGATGAGAATACGGTAACTTTGCTTGATGGCAAAGGCGCACACGTTTTACCCAGGGCACCTAAAAACGTAATCGCACAAATGCTGTTGCAACACATAGCTAAGATGTTATAAAAATCCCGTTGCTCTAAATAACAAAAAAGCCTCGTAACAACGAGGCTTTTTATTTACCTTATCCAAAGGATACCCGTTTACCCTTTAAAATTTATAGCTGGCGTTTAATCCTAACAACCAAGTACGCTCAGGTGCTGCCTCATAGAAACGCTCATTACCATCTGCCACACGAATAGAACCTACATATTTTTTATCTGTAATATTTTCTACGCGAACGAACTCCGAGAATCTCCAATTACTTAACTGCTGATTGAAGCCACCGCGCCAGTTAAACACGGTATAACCATCAGCTTGACCATCTGTGGAATTGAAACTCACATTGGTATCGCTGCTTCTACGCATTTCCAACGCCGTATTAAAACCTAACGGCTGATATTTCCATGCAACTTCACCAAACAGATTAAAGCGATAAGTGCCGGGAATCTTGCTGCCAGACGCTATTGTTTCAAAATCACCGGCAGTACCAAAACGGCAACTGGTCCCATTGGGGAATGGCACCTTACAGGTACTAAACGCATCAGTGAATTTCGCATCAAGCAAGGTGTAGGCTAAATATAACCTTACATCATGTGGCAATTCACTATCCAGGCTAAACTCCAACCCTTTACGCTCAGAAGTAGGAACATTGCGATAAGTAGTTCGCCCGCCCTGTGAAGACGCTACGACAATTTCGTCATCAGTATCGATTTTGAACAAAGCAACATTGGCTAAAGTATTGCCCCCAACCAAGGCTTTCGCGCCCACTTCATATTGGCGGCTTTTAGAAGGTTTAAGATCAAGATTTAATCCCGACTTGTTAAAATCGGGGTTATAAGCCATTTCAACAAATGTCGGCGTTTCAAAGCTTTCGCCCGCATTCGCGAATAGATTAATACTATCTGTTATTTTAAAAATCGTACCAAGCACTGGCGTGGTTTCAGAGAAATCAACCGAACCGCTATCGTCCTGGTTACCTGTCGCAATATAATGATCAGAGGTTTTGAAAGAAACACGGCTATGGCGTACACCACCGCTAACTGACCACTTGGGAAGCACATCAATCGAAGCTTGTGCATACTGATCGAAACTGGTCACTCTATTATTTTCATCTCGACGCAGCTTCCCTTTAACGCCTAATGTAGTTCCGATGAAATTCTCATACCCTGTGCGATCATCACTCATAACGTCATAGTTTAGACCTGCAGTGAAATTAAATGGCTTGCTGGCGACCTCTCCCTTATGCGTCCAGCGAGCGTCTACCCCACCAAAATTACGATCAATCACCGCAACACCGCCGCCACTCCTTTGAAAGCCGGGTGCCGTTGTTTGCGCGGCAACAGAGACTGACTGAAACTGCTCATTATCTCGCTGGCCATAATAAACCATCAAACGTGCAGTATCATTTGCTGTAAAAACATGGTCTAAAGTTGCTCCGATTTGCTCATGACTCCTCGAAACGCGCGTATTAAACAACACCGAGTTAGTACCTGCCTGCCTGCGGTCAGCCTTTAGCTGTGCCTTTGTCAATCCTTGCGGGTCTTCGTTATCCGGTTGATCCAGCGCTGTAGCAACAATGGTTAATTTAGTATCTTCATTAAGTTTAAAATTCAACTTACCATGTAAAGTGTCACGACGCGTTTTGGAGTGATCCCGGTAACCATCGCTACTGTAGGTGTTCGCGTTGATAATGTAATCAAAACCATCGCCGCTACCGCTAAAACCCAAGTTGTAGCGTTGTGTATTATCACTGCCCAATGCCATGCCGCCAGAAAGCGTCGGATCTTTTTCACCATCTCTGGTAAAAATCTGCACCACACCGCCAGATGAATTGCCGTAAAGCGCGGAGAATGGGCCGCGCAAATACTCAACGCGTGAAGCCGTATCTAAATTGAACGTCCCAGTTTGGCCTTGTCCATCCGGCATCGTCATGGGAATACCATCCGCATACAAACGCACCCCGCGCACACCAAAAGCAGAACGCGCGCCAAAACCGCGAATCTGAATTGCCAAATCCTGTGCAGGATTATTGCGATTGTTAATCACAACCCCAGGTACGCGGGCAGAAGATTCTGACAGATTGACCTTGAGCTGGCCTTCCTGAATATCCTCTGCACTGGTAGCATCTATTGACATAGGCAAATCAAAACTGTTTTGTTCTACACGCGTACCGGTGACAACCACAGGCGCCAATATCAAAGAACCAGTACTTTCTTCAGCAGCATCCGCTGCGATTGGCAGAGTGAGTGACATCAACCCCAAAAGCATTAGTTGATTCGGTAATTTTTTTAATTTAAACGCGTTCATCATGGTGAAATCCCCAAAATACTCACAATTTTTTCAACATGGTTTAATAACCATGTAAGGCTAATGATTTAAACAATGAATCACCATAGTGATTTTCTTGATTATTTAGTGTTTAATACGCCATTACCTTAATTCAACTTTAAAACTATATCAACATGTCTATTCTCATCGACTTAAAAATTCTGGATGACCGCGTGCGTACGCAATTTCCAACCTATGCCACACCAGGTTCTGCAGGGCTGGATTTACGTGCTTGCATTGACACCGCCATTACGCTGCAACCTGGTGAAAGCACGCTCATCCCTACCGGCATGGCAATTCATATCGACAATACCTATTACGCTGCTCTGATTTTGCCGCGCTCCGGTCTCGGGCATAAGCATGGCATAGTGCTGGGCAATTTAGTTGGGTTAATTGATTCAGATTATCAAGGCCAGCTCATGGTGTCCTGCTGGAATCGTGGCAATACTGCATTTGAGCTTAATCCGATGGAACGGATCGCCCAGCTTGTCATCGTACCGGTCATGCAAGCTGAATTTCATGTTGTAGATGATTTTGATGTTTCCGAGCGCGGCGAAGGCGGCTTTGGTAGTACCGGAAAACATTAGTTACACACACATTAATAAGAAACACACATTTAGCTTGAACTAAGTAAACATTATGGTCTATAATCACGGTCTTTCTCAAAAATAGAGTATTTGGAGACGACCATGGCACGTGTATGTCAGGTAACAGGCAAAAAGCCAATGGTGGGTAACAATGTTTCTCACGCACAAAACAAAACAAAACGTCGTTTTTTACCTAATTTGCAAAACCGCAAATTCTGGGTTGAGAGCGAAAATCGCTGGGTAAGCATGCGCATTACTAATGCCGCTTTGCGTACCATCGACAAAAACGGTATTGATTCAGTGCTTGCAGAAATGCGCGCAGCTGGCCAGAAAATTTAACTCAAGCAAATCTAATAAGGTAGATTATCATGCGCGAAAAAATCAAATTGGAATCTAGTGCTGGTACTGGTCACTTCTATACCACCACAAAAAACAAACGTACGATGCCAGGTAAATTGGAAATCAAAAAATTTGATCCAGTTGCACGCAAGCACGTTTTATACAAAGAAACAAAATTGAAATAATCATTTATTTCAATAATAAAAAAGCCCACTTTTAGTGGGCTTTTTTATTATTCTGATCTTTAAAAACTAATTGCCTAAAATACGCACTTCACGCTGCGGGAATGGAATGGAAATATCATGTTTTTTAAATGCTCTCCAGATTTCCAGGTAAATTTCTGACTGAAGCGACCCGGAGCCTTCTTCAGGATCTGGAATCCAGAACGAGAGTACTAAATCAATACCGCTTTCACCAAAACCTTTAATTTGCACAGACGGCAAAGGATCGTTCAATATACGTGGATGCCGGAATGCTATTTCGTTCATCAGCTGCATTGCCAGCTCTAATGAACTGTCATAGCTCACTTGAATCGGCATCTGTATTCTTGCTTTATGATCGGTAAACGAGTGATTAATGACAGGGGTCGTAATTAAGGTTTCATTAGGAATAATGACCTGCGTTCCATCCAGCTTACGTAACACCAGATAGCGAGTACGCAAATCACTCACAACACCATAATGCGTATCGACCGTCACGATATCGCCTATCTGCATGGATTTATCCAATAAAATAATAAATCCACTCACATAATTACTAGCGATGCGCTGTAAACCAAAACCCAACCCCACACCTAATGCCCCACCAAAAACCGAGAGCATTGTGATATCCAATCCAACTGCTGATAACGCAATCAGTACTGCAATAAACAATAAAAATACACGTAATAATTTAGCCAGTACAACGCGTAAATTCATATTGATATGCTGTACGCGCATCACCCTATTTTCAATCACGCGACTAAACCATAGTGCGATGAGAATTGTCACGACAATAGTCAATATCCCCTGTAGCACGAGCAATAAATTGACCGGGTTTTTGCCGATATTGAATTTTATGTCTTCAAGTGCATTTAATATCTCTGACAATATTCCGCTTAAATGCAAAGCCATTAATATCCAGATTAAGCCGGAAATCGTGTTTTCAAGTGTCTTGAGCAATCCACCTGGCTCGATGATATAGCGCACAGCATAGACCACCAAACGTATCACGGCCATCGCCAACAGCAGCTTACTTGCAAGTAGTAACAAACTTGTGTGCTGCCAGTGTGCAAGTATGAGCTGTGAAATTAATACAATGATGAGCGTAGACAAAGGAAACAGGACGCGATTGATGCCACCTATCCCAAGCTTCCAGTGTTCTGGCGCGCGCCGCATCACGTAAGCGCGTAGCGCGCCATTAATGGTCCAGGCAATGGTACAGGCAGCTACAATAATTACAAACTGCCATAACGCTGCCGGAGTCGAGATATCGGTAAGTATTTCCTGGAAAATTGACTGCATGTCGGCTTGATTCATATTTTGATTAATTAGCTAAGCAATAAATTAGGATTTGCAATTTAAATGTTAGATCAGAAATATTGTAGCCAAGCCTAAAAAGATAAAGAAACCGCCGCTATCTGTCATCGCAGTGATCAGCACACTGGAGCCTACGGCAGGATCTCGGCCTACTTTATTCATAACAAGTGGAATCATTACTCCCATAAACGCAGCCAATAACAAGTTAAGTGTCATTGCAGCCATCATGACCAACCCCAATTGATAACTTCCGTATAGTGCATATGCAATACCGCCCAACACCCCGCCCCACAGCAAACCATTTAGCAAGGACACGCCTAACTCTTTGGTAATTAATGATTGCATATTATGTGCTGACACTTGCCCCAATGCCAAGCCACGTACAATCATTGTCGTTGTCTGGTTGCCGGAGTTGCCGCCAATACCGGCTACAATCGGCATTAATGCTGCAAGTGCCACAATTCTCTCTATTGACCCTTCAAACAGGCCAATAACACGTGATGCAACTAAAGCCGTGACTAAATTAATGGCCAGCCATGCCCAACGGTTTTGTACTGATTTCCACACAGAGGCAAAAAAGTCTTCCTCTTCACGCAAACCGGCCATAGAGAGCATATCGCTTTCAGCTTCTTCACGGATTAAGTCCATCACTGCGTCAACAGTCACACGACCTACTAATTTATTATTTTCATCCACGACAGGTGCCGTCACCAGGTCATAGCGCTCAAATGCTTTGGCAGCGTCATCGGCAATATCTTCAGGATGAAAAACAACAGCATCTTCAGACATGACATCGGCAACATTTGCATCAAGGTCGCTCACAACCAAACGCTTGAGCGGCAATACTCCGCGCAGGATATCATTTCTATCCACCACGAATAGCTTATCCGTATGATCAGGCAAACTACCTAATCGCCGCATGTACCTGAAAGCCACCTCAAGGGTAATATCTTCACGGATGGTGACAATATCAAAGTCCATGATTGAACCAACCGCATCATCCGAATAGGACAATGCTGACTGCAGGCGTGCACGATTTTGTGCGTCCAGGCTATCGAGTAAATCCTGGAAAACATCTTTAGGAAGGTCCGGTGCCAAGTCTGCCAGTTCGTCAGTATCGAGCTGTTCTGCAGCGGCAAGCAACTCATCGGAATCCATGTCTGCAATAAGTGTTTGACGCACAGCATCAGACACCTCAAGCAGGATTTCACCGTCCCGCTCGGCTTTTACTAATTCCCAAACATCTAAACGCTGCTCCAGTGGCAATGCTTCAAGAATATAAGCCACGTCGGCCGGGTGTAATACGTCTAACTTCTTTTGCAGTTCTTGAAGGTTCTGCTTATGTACTAACGACTCAACCAAGTCGTGATTCGGCATGTCCTGGTTATGCACCAAATTCTCTACTAACCGATGTTTCTCCAGTAACGAAATAACCTGTTGCAGGCTTTCGCTTAAACTTTCTTTGGAATCTTGAATATCTGCCATAATGACCCGTGCTAACGCTATTTGAGTTTATGATTACTAGTACGCCATTATGATTTATTTTTAATAAAATATAGAAATATTTGGTATAAATTTACGACAAATTTTATTAAATAATAATGTAGCGAATAGTTAAATTAGGAATCCACAAAATAATGGTACAGCTAGCCCTTTACTCCACCACACACTGCCACTTATGCGAGCAGGCAGAGGCGCTACTAATAAGCTTAACAATCCAATATGACATTACCTGGATACCTATCGAAATAGCCGATGATAATAATCTAATTGAAAAATATGGAATCAGGATTCCGGTAATCAAGCGTATAGATAATTATACTGAGATCGATTGGCCATTTAATAAAGAAGAGATAATCGACTTTATCACTGCATAAGCACTGCAACATTGATATAGATACGTTCAATACCTACAAATTAAAAAGCCAGCTAACGCTGGCTTTTTAATTATCACTTTACTCAGTATCAAGCTTACTCTGCTACTACAGCCTCAGCTGAGGTATCTGGGCGATCCACCAATTCAACCAATGCCATAGGTGCATTATCTCCGTTACGGAAACCGCATTTCAAAATACGCAAGTAACCGCCATTACGTGCATTGTAGCGTGGACCAAGTTCACCAAACAATTTACCCACGATGTCACGATCACGTAAACGATCGAAAGCTAAGCGGCGATTTGCCAAAGTTGCAGTTTTACCTAATGTGATTAAAGGCTCTGCGAACTTGCGCAACTCTTTTGCTTTTGGCAAAGTAGTTTTAATGATTTCATGACGCAACAACGAGGCAGTCATGTTACGAAACATCGCCGCACGATGGCTGCTAGTACGATTTAATTTACGATTGCTATTACCGTGACGCATAGTAATTCCTTAAGGTTTCTATAACTTCAATATCAAGCTTGTATTAAGCTTTTTCAAGACCAACTGGTGGCCAATTTTCTAATTTCATACCCAATGTCAGGCCACGAGTCGCCAACACATCTTTGATTTCATTGAGTGATTTACGACCAAGGTTAGGTGCTTTTAATAGCTCATTCTCAGTACGTTGGATCAAATCACCAATGTAAAATATATTTTCAGCTTTCAAGCAGTTTGCTGAACGAACAGTTAACTCTAAATCATCAACCGGACGCAATAGTACAGGATCAACCTGAGGTGCTGATTTAACCTCAACTTCGCTTGGTGCGCCTTCTAAATCGGCAAATACTGATAACTGACCCATCAAGATACGAGCTGCATCGCGAATAGCTTGCTCAGGCTCAATCACGCCGTTGGTTTCAACATCCATTACCAACTTATCCAAGTCAGTACGTTGTTCAACACGTGCACTATCAACATAGTAACTTACTTTATTGATCGGGCTGAATGAAGCATCAACCATGATAAAACCTAAAACACGGTCTTCGTCATTAGCTTTTTGACGTGATGGTACCGGTTGATAACCGCGACCCATCTCGACCTTAACTTCCAAGTTTAACTTGCCGCCTTTTGTAAGGTGTGCAATCACATGGTTAGGATTAACGATCTCAGCATCATGACCTGTTTCAAAATCACCAGCAGTTACAACACCTTCAACTGATTTGTTCAGTTTTAATATTGTTTCTGATTTTGTATTTAACTTAAGTGCTACACCTTTAAGATTGAGTAGAATATCTACAACATCTTCTTGTACGCCATCTAAAGTTGAATACTCATGAACTACACCATCAATTTTTACTTCTGTAATTGCGAAGCCAGGAATTGATGAAAGCAGTACACGACGTAATGCATTACCTAGTGTGTAACCAAAACCACGTTCCATTGGCTCAAGTGTTACACGTGCACGTAATGGAGACAACACCTCAACATCTACGACACGTGGTTTCAAATACTCGGTAGGACTGTTTTGCATAGTTATACCTTTAATTTTTTAATAATCTCTCAAGACCAAATTGTCTATGAGCGCTCAAATTAGCAAGTCAGTTTCTGACTTGCTAATCGTGCAATTTAGTTCTTAATTACTTAGAGTAAAGCTCAACTACCAATGATTCATTGATTGTTGGTGGCAATTCATCACGTTGTGGTTTAGCTTTAAAAGTACCTTTCAAAGCTTTTACATCTACTTCCAACCACTCAGGGAAACCGCGTTGCTCAGCAGCCTCTAATGCGCCTTTAATACGCAATTGTGATTTTGAAGCTTCAGCCACACTAATCACATCACCAGCTTTCACTTGGTATGAAGGAATGTTAACGCGTTTGCCATTCACTAAGATGCTGTTATGACGAACGATTTGACGCGCTTCAGTACGTGAACCACCCAAACCCATTCTATAAGTAACATTATCCAGGCGACACTCTAGCAATTGAAGCAAGTTCTCACCAGTAATGCCTTTTTTACGGTCAGCTTCAGCATAGTAGCTACGGAATTGAGCCTCTAAAACGCCATAAATACGACGTACTTTTTGCTTCTCACGTAATTGAACGCCGTAATCAGACAAACGTTGGTTTCTACGTTGACCGTGTTGGCCTGGTGGGAAGTTACGTTTTTCAATCGCACATTTATCAGTAAAGCATTTTTCAGCTTTTAAAAACAATTTTTCGCCTTCACGACGGCACTGACGGCATTTAGGATCTAAATTTCTAGCCAAGATAGTTCTCCAGTAATCTTTATTTGCTTAAACGCGCCGAAACTAAATTCTGCGTTTTTTGGGTGGACGGCAACCGTTATGCGGAACTGGCGTCACATCAGTAATGCTGGTAATTTTAAAACCAGCTGCATTAAGTGCGCGCACAGCAGATTCACGACCTGGGCCTGGGCCTTTAATACGTACTTCTAAATTCTTTACACCACTCTCTTGTGCTGATTTACCAGCAACTTCAGCTGCAACTTGCGCTGCAAAAGGAGTACTCTTACGTGAGCCTTTAAAACCTTGGCCACCTGAAGTCGCCCATGACAACGCATTGCCTTGACGATCTGTAATGGTGATGATGGTGTTGTTAAAAGAAGCATGCACGTGGGCGATACCCTCTGCAATGTTCTTTTTAACTTTCTTTCTTACGCGTACATTAGCTTTTGCCATGCTGCATTTTTCCTTACCAATAAACTTACTAAAATTTGTAAACTATCTAAGCCTTAACAAAGGATTATTTAGATTGTTTAATCGCTTTAACTGGACCCTTACGTGTACGGGCATTTGTTTTTGTACGTTGACCGCGCACTGGCAGACCACGACGATGACGAACACCACGGTAGCAACCTAAATCCATCAGGCGCTTGATGTTCATTGAAACTTCACGACGTAAGTCACCTTCAACTTTGAATTTGGCAACTTCATCACGTAATTTTTCCACGTCTGCATCATTCAAATCTTTAATTTTTGCAGTTGCCAGAACACCAGCTGCGGCACAGATTTTTTGTGCTGTATTACGACCAATACCGTAAATTGCAGTCAATGCAATTTCCGTGTGTTTATTATTCGGGATATTTACCCCTGCAATACGCGCCATACTTTACTCCAAATTAGGTATACCAAAATCCACTGCTTTAAAAAAGCCGACGATTTTAACAGGTAAACCATTTTTTATCAATTAGCTAATCTTCTGATCAATTTAATTATTGACCAACTTAATTAGTAATCAGCCTAAACTGTTACTAATTTAGGTTTATTGAAATAAATCAATTAACCTTGACGTTGTTTATGACGTGGATCTGTACAGATAATACGTACAACACCACGACGGCGAACAACTTTACAATTACGGCATAATGCCTTTACTGATGCACGAACTCTCATATTTCACTCCTATACTTCTTAAACTGTATGCACTTACAACGCTATTTATTTATTTCGCACGGAAGGTAATTCGCGCGCGAGATAGATCATAAGGCGTCATCTCAACGGTGACTTTATCACCAGGCAAAATACGAATGTAATGCATACGCATTTTTCCCGAAATATAGCCTAAAACTATATGACCATTTTCCAACTTAACTCTAAATGTTGCATTAGGGAGATTCTCTAGAATCTCACCTTGCATTTCAATTCTGTCTTCCTTAGCCATTCTAAAACTTCTTAGCGCCCTAGCGCATTACCTTTAAAATTAGCTTTTCTTAGCAACCCCTCATATTGATGCGACATCAAATGAGACTGCACTTGCGTCATGAAATCCATTGTAACAACTACAATAATCAGCAAAGAAGTACCACCAAAATAGAACGGCGTATTAAATTTCAATATTAAAAACTCAGGTAACAAGCACACCAAAGTAATATAAGCAGCACCAACCAAAGTTAAACGACCCATAATACGATCGATATATTTCGCTGTTTGGTCACCAGGTCTGATTCCTGGAACAAAAGCACCACTCTTCTTCAAGTTATCTGCTGTATCTTTTGGATTAAACTGCAGGGCAGTGTAAAAGAAACAGAAGAAAACAATGGCAGCGGCAAACAGTAAAATATAAATAGGCTGTCCGGGTGACAGAGCAGCTGCCACGTCTTTCAACCAGAAAGTGCTTTCACTACCGCCAAACCAACCAGCTAAAGTTGCAGGAAACAAAATAATGCTTGATGCAAAAATAGGTGGGATTACGCCAGCCATATTTAATTTCATTGGTAAATGTGTTGTTTGACCACCGTATACCTTGTTGCCTACCTGACGTTTTGCGTAATTAACGGTAATTTTACGTTGACCTCGCTCCACAAAAACAACCAAGGCTGTCACCAACACTGTAGCAACCAGCAAGAAAAAGGCTAAAGGTATACTAAAAGCACCTGTATTAACCATTTCCGCAGTTGACCCAATTGCATGAGGTAAACCAGCGACAATACCGGCAAAAATAATAATGGATATACCATTGCCAATACCACGCTCAGTGATTTGCTCACCCAACCACATCAAAAACATTGTGCCGCATACTAAGGTTATTACTGCTGTTAACCTAAAAGCCATACCAGGATCTAAAACTAGACCCGGCTGCCCTTCCAACATTATTGCAATACCTAATGCCTGGAAAGTAGCCAGTAGTACAGTGCCATAACGCGTGTATTTGGTAATAGTACGACGACCGGCTTCACCTTCTTTTTTAAGCTGTTCCAGCTGCGGTGAAACTGCAGCTAATAACTGCATGATAATCGATGCAGAAATGTACGGCATAATACCAAGCGCAAACACTGTAAACCGGGAAAGGGCGCCACCAGAGAACATATTGAACATTCCCAAAATACCGCCACTTTGCGATTCAAACAACTTAGCCAACACATCAGGATCAATACCAGGAACTGGTATATGCGCACCTAAACGGTACACAACTAACGCACCCAAAACAAAAAACAAGCGACTTTTTAGTTCGCCCATTTTTGCTGCTGTTTTTAATAAGCCTTCTTGTGCCAAAATAATTTCTCTTATGCTGCTTCTATAACTTTACCGCCGGCAGCCTCAACCGCAGCGCGAGCGCCTTTAGTCAAAAGCAAACCTTGGATATTGTATTTAGCAGTCACATCACCAGATAAATAGATTTTTGCATTTTTCACTGTGCCAGAAACGATATTTGCTGCTTTCAAAGCTAACAAATCGATCACTTCATTTGGTATCAAAGCCAATTCGCTAGTACGCACATGTGCAGTATCAGCTTTTGTCAGTGACTTAAAACCACGCTTAGGCAAACGACGTTGAATAGGCATTTGACCGCCCTCAAAACCAACTTTATGAAAGCCACCAGTACGTGATTTTTGACCTTTATGGCCACGGCCAGCTGTTTTACCCAAACCAGAACCGATACCACGACCAACGCGACGACGTTCTTTTTTTGCGCCTTCTGCAGGCTTAATAGTATTTAATTGCATTATGCTTCTACCTTTACGAGATAGCTAACGGCATTGATCATGCCGCGAATTGCCGGTGTATCTTGTAACTCAACTGTATGGTGCATACGACGCAAACCCAAGCCTTTAACAGTAGCTTTATGCGCCTCAATACGACCGATAACACTTCTTACTAACGTTACTTTGATAGTTGATGCATCTTTTTTTGCTTTAGCCATGATTAGCCTCTGATTTCTTCGACTGATTTGCCACGTTTAGCTGCAATTTCCGCAGGCGTATTCATAGACTCCAAGCCGTTTAATGTAGCGCGAACCAAATTGTAAGGGTTTGTTGAACCGATACATTTAGCCACAACGTTAGTTACACCCATCACTTCAAAGATCGCGCGCATTGCGCCACCAGCAATAATACCGGTACCTTCAGAAGCTGGCTGAATGAAAACTTTAGCAGCACCATGAACACCTGTAACAGCATGGTGCAATGTACCGTTTGTTAAATTAATTTTTAACATACCGCGACGTGCTTCATCCATAGCTTTTTGTACAGCAACTGGAACTTCACGTGCTTTACCCTTACCCATACCTACAGCGCCATCACCATCACCTACAACTGTAAGTGCAGCAAAACTCATAATGCGACCACCTTTAACCGTTTTACTTACACGATTAACTGCAATCATTTTTTCGCGCAAACCATCAGTCTGCTGCTGTTGCTGTTCAATTTCTTTTGCCATCATTAACCTCTTTAGCAATCAGACCAATTAGAAGGATAAGCCGTTTTCGCGAGCGGCATCTGCCAACGCTTTAATACGGCCATGATATTTATAACCAGAACGATCAAAAGCAACAGTGGTAACACCAGCTTTTTTCGCCTTTTCAGCAATCAACTTACCGATTGCAGCGGCAGCTTCAACATTGCCGCCATTTTTAATTTTCTTACGAACGTCAGCCTCAACCGTAGAAGCGCTAACAATTACTTTATCACCTGTCTCAGCAATAATTTGTGCGTAAATATGCGTATTAGTACGGTGCACACTTAAACGAGTAACTTTTAGCTCTGCAATTTTGGCACGGGTTTTACGTGCGCGACGCAAGCGATTATTTACGTTGTTCATTTTTTAAGCCTTATTTCTTCTTGGTTTCTTTAATTACAACAACTTCATCGGAATAACGTACACCTTTGCCTTTATATGGCTCTGGAGCACGATATGCACGAATCTGCGCTGCAACTTGACCAATCACTTGTTTATCAACACCAGTCAACACGATTTCGGTTGGCGTAGGCGTTGCAACAGTAACGCCCGCTGGCATCTTGTGGTTAATCGGATGTGAATAGCCCAACTCTAAGTTCAAAACAGCACCTTGTGCAGCAGCTTTGTAACCAACACCAATCAGTGTTAATTTACGTGTAAAGCCTTCTGAAACACCCTTCACCATATTCGCTACCAAGGCACGCACTGTACCTGACATAGCTTGTGAATGCTGGGCATCGTTAGCTGCAGCAAAAGTAATTGCATCACCCTCTTTTTTCAGCACTACTGCTGAAGTCAAAGCTTGAGTTAACTTACCTAAAGGACCGCTTACGTTGATTGCATCAGCACTCAACACAACTTCTACTTTAGCAGGGATAGCTACTGGATTTTTAGCAACACGTGACATTTGCTTCTCCTTAAGCCACTACGCACAGCACTTCACCACCGATACCGGCAGCTTGAGCTTTACGATCTGTCATTACACCCTTAGATGTAGACATAATTGTCACACCAAGGCCATTCATTACTTTAGGAATCTCTTGGCTTCCCTTGTAAACACGCAAACCTGGCTTACTTACACGTTGGATACGCTCAATAACAGGGCGACCAGCATAGTATTTCAAGCTAATGTTTAATGTTGCTTTGCTACCGTCTTTCGAAACTGCAAAGTCTTCAATATAACCTTCATCTTTAAGCACGCTAGCAATAGCAGACTTAACATTAGAAGAAGGCATAGTTACAACCGCTTTATTGACCATCTGCGCATTACGAATACGCGTCAACATGTCGGCAATTGGATCACTCATACTCATAGATCTATTCTCCTATTACCAGCTGGCCTTGGTGACGCCTGGCACTTGGCCACTCATCATCAAATCGCGCAGTTTACTACGCCCAATACCGAATTTACTAAACACACCACGTGGGCGACCAGTTAAAGCACAGCGATTGCGCAGACGCACCGGGCTTGAGTTACGTGGAAGCGCCTGGAATTTCATGCGCGCTTCTAAACGACTTTCGGCAGTTGCATTAACGTCATTCATTGCAGCTTCAAGTGCTGCACGTTTTGCAGCAAATTTACTTACAGTTGCGCGACGTTTGATTTCGCGCTCTGTCATACAGGTTTTAGCCATGTCTTAACCTCTGAAAGGAAAACTAAATGCAGCAAGCAAAGCTTTTGCTTCTTCATCTGTTTTCGCAGTAGTAGTAATAGTGATATTCATCCCGCGGATTGCATCGATTTTATCGTATTCAATTTCAGGGAAAATGATCTGCTCTTTAACACCCATGTTGTAATTACCGCGACCATCAAATGATTTAGCAGAAATACCACGGAAGTCACGAATACGTGGAATCGCAACCGTTACCAAGCGATCCAAAAATTCGTACATACGTTCACGACGTAAAGTTACTTTACATCCAACAGGATAGTCATCACGAATCTTGAATGCAGCCACTGATTTTTTAGCTTTAGTAACAATTGCTTTTTGACCAGCAATTTTTTCCATATCGCCAACAGCATGCTCCATCACCTTCTTATCAGCAACAGCCTCACCAACGCCCATATTCAGCGTGATTTTTTCAATACGAGGCACTTGCATTACTGAAGTGTATCCAAATTGCTCAGTCATAGCTTTAACGACAGAGTCTTTATAATAATCTTTTAAGCGCGCCATAATTCTTCCTATGCGTCCACTGCTTCGCCATTAGATTTGAACACGCGAACCTTGCGTCCATCATCTAAAGTTTTGAAGCCTACGCGATCACCTTTTTGGGTCGCACTGTTAAATAAAGCAACGTTTGAAATATCGATAGGCATTTCTTTAGCGATGATGCCGCCAGCAATACCTTTCATCGGGTTAGGTTTTGCATGTTTCTTAACTAAGTTAAGACCCTCTACAACAACATGACCAGAATCAAGAATACTCAATACCGTACCTTGCTTACCCTTGTCCTTACCTGTGTTTAGGATGACTTGATCACCCTTGCGAATTTTACTCATGTGAGCTCCTACAATACTTCTGGTGCTAATGAAACGATTTTCATGAATTTTTCTGAACGCAATTCACGAGTCACTGGCCCAAAAATACGAGTGCCAATCGGTTCTAATTTGTTATTCAACAGAACTGCAGCATTGCCATCGAACTTAACTAAAGAACCGTCTGGACGACGAACACCCTTAGCAGTACGCACAACCACCGCACTATAAACTTCGCCTTTTTTTACGCGACCACGTGGAGCAGCATCTTTAATGCTTACCTTAATGATGTCGCCTATTCCAGCGTAACGACGCTTTGAGCCACCCAATACCTTAATGCACTGCACAGAGCGGGCACCAGTATTGTCGGCAACTTCAAGCCTTGATTGCATTTGAATCATGAGAATAATCTCCAACTTAATCCGTTAAAACCAACACCGGCCATTTATAGTTAAAAACTATTTAGGCCGACAGACCACGGTCAGTATTGGGGCGAGAGCTTTATGACTTATATAAGTCGCTCGCCGAAAAACAAAACATTATATACAGCTAATACTAATTGCGCAATTACTTTTGACAGTAATTGCGCAGCATGCAAACCTAGGCTTGTTTGACTACCCAAGTTTTGGTTTTTGATAATGGACGACTTTCAACGATAGTCACCACATCACCTTCTTTACAGCTGTTTGTTTCATCGTGCGCATGAAACTTCTTAGACTGGCGAACAACTTTACCAATCAAAGGATGCTTCACTTTACGCTCAACTAACACAGTAACAGTTTTGTCCATCTTGTCGCTAACTACACGACCAGTAAGACTACGCACTACTTTTGTTGTTTCGGTCATATTATGCCTGCTTTGCTTTCTCAGCTAACACAGTCTTAACACGCGCTACATCTTTGCGTACTTTACCTAGCTGATCTACTTTGTTTAATTGCTGAGTAGCCAACTGCATGCGAAGTGAGAATTGCGCACGGCGCAATTCAATCAATTCTGCATTTAGCTCTTCAACGCTTTTTGCTCTTAAATCGGTTGCTTTCATATTTAGCTTCCTTACCCTTAACTACCAATTTGACGAGTCATGAATGTTGTTTCAATTGGCAACTTAGCAGCAGCCAAACGGAACGCTTCACGAGCAAGCTCTTCACTCACGCCATCCATCTCGTATAACATTTTACCTGGTTGGATTTGGGCTACGTAGTACTCGGTACTACCTTTACCGTTACCCATACGAACTTCAGCAGGTTTTTTAGAAATTGGTTGATCAGGGAAAATGCGAATCCATACACGACCGCCACGTTTAATGTGGCGAGTCATTACGCGACGTGCAGCTTCAATTTGACGCGCAGTTAAACGGCCGCGACCAATTGCTTTTAAGCCAAAGTCACCAAAACTTACTTTATTACCCGTAGTTGCAATGCCTTTGTTACGGCCTTTTTGCATCTTACGATATTTTTGTCTAGACGGTTGTAGCATCTTTAGCCCTCGCCTTTCTTACTCTTTTTTCAGGTTCAGCAGCCGGTGCAACAGCAGCTTGCGCAGCTTGTGCATTACCTGCAAATATCTCACCTTTGAATACCCAAACTTTGATACCGATGATACCGTATGTAGTTGAAGCCTCAGCTACACCGTAATCAATATCAGCACGCAATGTATGAAGTGGCACACGACCTTCACGGTACCATTCGGTACGTGCAATTTCGATACCATTCAAACGACCTGAACTCATGATTTTGATACCTTGAGCACCTAGGCGCATTGCATTTTGCATAGCACGTTTCATGGCACGGCGGAACATCACACGTTTTTCAAGTTGTTGCGCAATAGATTGCGCAATCAAAGTTGCATCAAGTTCTGGCTTACGCACTTCTTCAATGTTCAGATGAACAGGAACGCCCATCAGACCTTGCAGAGTTGCGCGTAATGACTCAATGTCTTCACCTTTTTTACCGATCACAACACCTGGACGGGCACTGTAGATTGTGATTTTTGCGTTCTTGGCAGGACGCTCGATCAAAATACGGCTAACTGCAGCACTCGCTAATTTCTTATTAAGAAACTCGCGCACTTTAATGTCGCTTTGCAACATCGCAGGGAAGTTTTTACTATTGGCATACCAACGTGAGGCCCAGTTCTTTTGAACACTCAGACGGAAACCAATTGGATGAATTTTCTGACCCATGATTATCCTTTAGTTACCGACAGTCACATGAATGTGACAGGTTGGTTTAGTAATACGACCAGCACGACCTTTTGCACGTGGACGAATACGTTTTAGCACAATGCCTTTATCAACGTAGATTGAAGTAACCTTCAACTCGTCAATATCGGCCCCATTGTTATGTTCAGCATTAGCGATTGCAGACTCAACAACTTTCTTGATAATTTCAGCACCCTTTTTAGGTGTGAAATTCAAGATGTTAAGCGCGTGATCAACTTTTTTGCCGCGTACGAGGTCTGCCACCAATCTAGCCTTTTGAGGAGAGAGATGAACACCTTTTAATATTGCAGATACTTGCATCATCAGCTCCTACTTCTTAGCTTTCTTGTCGGCTGCATGCCCTTTGAATGTACGCGTTAACGCAAACTCACCAAGCTTGTGACCTACCATGTTTTCAGAAATCAACACTGGAATGTGTTGCTTACCATTATGAATTGCAATAGTAAGACCAATAAAATCCGGGAAAATCGTAGAACGACGTGACCAAGTTTTAATTGGTTTGCGGTCGCGCGAAGCGGCAGCAACTTCTACTTTTTTTGCCAAATGACCATCAATAAATGGACCTTTTTTAAGTGAACGTGCCATATGATTACCTTACATTCCTTGGACGACGACTAACGCGCATGTTATCCGTACGCTTGCTGCTACGTGTACGGTAACCCTTAGTTTTAACACCCCATGGGCTCACTGGATTCATACCAGCAGCTGTTCTACCTTCACCACCACCGTGTGGGTGATCAACCGGGTTCATCACCACACCGCGAACGGTTGGACGAACACCGCGCCAGCGCATTGCACCAGCTTTACCGATAGAACGTAATGAATGCTCTTCATTGCCCACTTCGCCTAAAGTTGCTTTGCAGTCAACGTGTACGCGGCGAACCTCACCGGAACGTAAGCGTAATTGCGCATAGCTACCTTCGCGTGCTAACAATTGTACTGAAGTACCGGCAGAACGTGCCAACTGAGCACCTTTACCTGGTTGCAACTCGATACAATGAATCGTGCTACCTACCGGAATATTGCGTAATGGCATTGCATTACCCACTCTGATAGGCGCATCTGAACCGCTGATCAATTGCGTACCGGCAACAACACCGCGTGGCGCAATAATGTAACGACGCTCACCATCTGCATAGCACAACAAAGCGATGTGCGCAGTGCGGTTTGGATCATATTCAATGTGCTCTACTTTTGCTGGAATACCATCTTTGTTGCGACGGAAATCGACCAAACGATAATGCTGCTTATGACCACCACCTTGGTGACGGGTTGTAATACGACCGTTATTATTACGGCCAGCGTTTTTACTTTGACTTTCCAACAGCGGTGCGTGTGGTTTACCTTTGTACAAATCAGGTGTTACCACCTTAAGTACGCCACGACGACCGGGGGAAGTTGGTTTGACTTTAACTAATGCCATATCTTCTCTCCTTATTCGCCCGCTGCGAAGTTAATTTCTTGACCTGGCTTCAAGCTTACATAAGCTTTTTTCCAGTCGTTACGTTTACCCATGCGTTTGCCTGCGCGCTTTACTTTGCCGCCGACATTAATCACAGCAACTTTATCAACCTCAACCTTGAAAACAAGCTCAACTGCAGCTTTGATTTCTGGTTTAGTTGCATCAGTACGCACTTTGAATGCGATCTGCTGATGTTTATCAGCAATATAAGTCGCTTTTTCAGTGATTTGCGGAGCCAAAATAACTTGCAGTAAACGATCTTGAGTTTTAGTGATAGCGCTCATCATGCTAAGATCTCCTCAAGTTTCTTCACTGCAGCAGCTGTAGCCACCACATTAGGGAAACGCACCAAACTGACCGGGTCAGCATATTGCGCTTCAACTACCATCACATTAGTGAGGTTACGTGAAGATAAGTACAGATTTTCATCAAAGCTGTCAGTCAAAACCAACACGCCATCAGCGTAGCCCATACCTTTAATTTTTTCTGCCAATGCTTTAGTTTTAGGTGTGTCTACATTGAATTCTTCAACAACACTCAAACGCTCTTGACGCACAAGCTCAGATAAAATCGTTTGCATACCTGCACGGTAAGCTTTACGGTTTACTTTATGGCTGAAATTTTCGTTAGGTGAGTTAGGGAATGCACGACCACCTCCACGCCAGATTGGGCTTGAGCTCATACCTGAACGTGCATTACCAGTACCTTTTTGAGCGTATGGTTTGTGTGTAGTATGCGCCACAGTGTCACGGCCTTTTTGTGCACGTGTTGCAGTGCGGGCATTTGCCATGTAAGCGACAACAACCTGATGCACCAAAGCTTCATTGAACTCACGGCCAAATGTACCTTCAGATACAGTCACGCCTTTTTTAGCGGCTTTACCGTTTTTATCTATTAGTTTAAGTTCCATTATTTAGAACCTCCCTGTGCCTTGGTAGCTTTAGCTTTAATGGCCGGACGCACAACAACGTCGCCACCCTTAGAGCCAGGGATTGCACCTTTAATCAATAACAAATTGCGTTCAACATCCACACGGACAACCTCAAGATTTTGAGTAGTCACTTTAACAGCACCCAAATGACCAGGCATACGCTTACCTGGGAATACGCGACCAGGATCCTGCGCCATACCGATAGAGCCAGGTACGTTATGTGAACGTGAGTTACCATGAGATGCGCGGTTAGACTTAAAGTGATGGCGCTTAATTGCACCAGCAAAGCCCTTACCTAAAGAGGTACCGGTAACGTCAACCTTTTGACCTGCCTCAAAAATATCAACTGAGATATTTGCGCCAGCAGTGTAATTGGCCAAAACATCGTCACCAACTGAGAATTCATGAATACCAGCACCTGCAGCAGAGCCTGACTTGGCATAATGCCCAGCCAAAGCCTTGTTTACACGGCTAGCACGACGTGTACCGTAAGCAACTTGAAGGCCAGTATAGCCATCGCTTGCGGTCGTCTTGATCTGTGTCACGCGGTTAGGTACAACCTCCAACACGGTTACTGGAACGCTTGCGCCATCCTCAGTAAACACGCGGGTCATACCCACTTTGCGACCAATAAGCCCTAAGCTCATGATCGTTTCCTTATTATTTAGTTAAAAAGCCGATTACAATTGACCGACTTCTGTGAAAGAGGCCGGATTATACCGAACCCCAGTTTTTTTTACAACTATATTTTACTACTTAAATTCTTACAGCTTGATTTCTACATCCACACCAGCAGGTAAATCCAACTTCATTAGCGCATCCACTGTTTTGTCAGTAGGATCCACAATATCCATTAAACGTTGATGTGTACGGATCTCAAATTGATCGCGTGATGTTTTGTTAACGTGCGGTGAGCGCAAGATATCAAAACGTTCGATACGTGTTGGTAATGGTACTGGACCTTTAACAACCGCACCTGTGCGTTTGGCAGTTTCTACGATTTCTTGAGCTGACTGATCAATCAAACGATAATCAAAAGCTTTAAGACGGATACGGATTTTTTGGTTTGTCATTTTACTGCCTTTCATAAAGAGCGAAACGGCAGGGTTCACCCTGCCGTTTGATTTAACTACAAAATTACTCGATGATTTTTGCCACAACACCGGCACCCACAGTACGGCCGCCTTCACGGATAGCGAAGCGTAAGCCTTCTTCCATCGCGATCGGTGCAATCAATGTTACTGTGATTGATACGTTGTCACCTGGCATTACCA
>JBAQME010000025.1:0-19714 GCA_049302535.1 Methylotenera sp. | reverse complement strand
TTTTTAGATTCATCATAAAGATAATGTTTCTTTTAACTTTTCAACATCATAATCACTGGTAATCACGGATTTACCTATGCCCTGTTGCAGCACCAGCCTTATCTTGCCATCAGCCACTTTCTTATCCATTTGCATTAAATCAAGGTATTTTTCCAGACCTAGTTTTGGCGCTTCTAAAGGTAAATTCGCTTTGCTCAACAGCGCATGGATACGGGCCAAATCCGCGTTGCTCAACCAACCCATGCGTCGCGACAGATCTGCCGCCAACATGGTACCTGCAGCGACAGCCTCACCGTGCAGCCAGACACCATAGCCCATTGCATTTTCAATGGCATGTCCAAAAGTATGACCAAGATTTAACAAAGCGCGCTCCCCGGTTTCATGCTCATCACGCGCCACGACTTCGGCTTTATTTTGGCATGAACGATAAATTGCCTCGCTGACTGCGCTTTCTTCCAGCGCCATTAGTTGGTCAATATGTGTTTCCAGCCAGTTAAAGAAATCAATATCACGGATTAAACCGTATTTAATAACTTCTGCCATACCGGCAGAGAATTCACGTGCCGGCAGAGTTTTTAATGTATCAATGTCTGCCAGCACCACCTGGGGTTGGTAAAAAGCGCCAATCATATTTTTACCTAGTGGATGATTGATGCCGGTCTTACCGCCGACAGATGAATCAACCTGAGATAGCAACGTCGTTGGAATCTGAATAAAAGGTACACCGCGTAAATAAGTCGCCGCTGCATAGCCTGTTAAATCACCAATCACACCGCCACCCAATGCAATGAGCGTTGTACTGCGCTCGCAACGGTTCTGCAACAACACATCATAAATGGTATTGAGCGTTTCTGAATTTTTATAGGCTTCACCGTCTGGCAGCACGATTGGAATAACCGTTACTCCCGCCGCTTGTAGCGTTTGACGCAATCGATCCAAATATAGCGGCGCGACAGTTGTATTAGTCACAATTGCCACGTGCTTACGTTTTAAATGCGGCAATATTAAACTGGCATCTGAAATTAAATTACGGCCAATGTGGATTGGGTAACTTCTATTCGCTAATTCTACTTTAAGTGTTTGCATGTCGGATATTCAGTTATATTGTCTGTCTTGTTTTTTGCCAACCTTGGTTTAATACCAGCCCTGGTTTATTAACAATCTTGGTTTAGTTTGTTTTGTTAGGCTTATCCTGCCGCATTAATAATTGCTCTATGTGATTGGTGATATCTGAAGCTGACTGCGCTCCCGTATCAACAATATAATCTGCCAAATCGGTATAAATCGGGTCGCGAGCAACATATAAATGCTCAAGCTTTTGCTTGATATTGCCACCTTGTAACAAAGGGCGGCTTTTGTCATTACGCGTGCGTTGGTATAAATCATTAACCTTTGCACGTAAATAAATGATTTTGCCGTTATTTTTTAAAAACGCACGATTTTCTGGCTGCAAAACCGCACCGCCACCTGTAGCCACCACAACGTTGCTTAATTGGCTTAATTCCTCAATCACAGAGGTTTCGCGTTTACGAAAACCTTCTTCACCCTCTAATTCAAAAATAAGCGGGATTTTGACCCCGGTTTTACGTTCAATTTCAACATCTGAATCGTAAAACTCCCTACCCATTTGCTTGGCCAGTAAGCGACCAATAGTCGTTTTCCCCGCGCCCATCAGGCCGATAAAATAGATATTATTCAATTGAAAATTACCCCTAATCTTTTATACGGTACCATCTTACATAGTACCGTATAAAACAAAATGCCCACCATCATGATGGTGGGCATTTTATGACAATCTGATATTTCTGTCAGATTTTGCTATTTATATTTACTGTAAATTTAAACTTTCATTCATGATTTTAGGCGTAATAAAAATTAACAGTTCAGTTTTATCTGATCTTAATACTTTACGTTTAAACAAATTACCCATCACAGGCAAGTCACCAAAGAAAGGTACTTTATCAACTTCATTACGGTCCGTTTGCTCATAAATACCACCAAGCACAGCTGTCTCTCCGTTACCTACAAGAATTTGCGTATTGATTTTTTGTGTATCAATCGCTACTGCTTCCCCTAAACCTGTACGCACAGTCTGCCCCACTCGGTCTTTTTTAACTTCAAGCTCCATAATGATTTTTTCATCCGGCGTAATTTGTGGCGTTACTTCCAAGCTTAACACCGCCTCTTTAAATGCAATGTTTGCTGCACCACTGCTTGAAGCTTGCAGGTAAGGAATTTCCGTACCCGCAGAAATTTTAGCTTTGTGTTGATTTGCTGTAGTCACTCTTGGACTTGACACTACCTTACCTCTCTTGTCACTTTCAAGGGCAGACAATTCTAAATTCAACAACAGTCCTGCAGACAATCTAAATAATGTGAAAGCAAAACTACCTGCTGCATTCGCTACAGGTAAGTTTGACATCAAGTCAGGCAAACCGTCACTACTGGTCAGCGTGCTATTAACGTTACGTTGGTTGTCTCTGAATACAGTATCCGTCAGGGCTGTTTGAACAGTGCCATTATGCGTACCCTGTGTGATTGTACCTGTAGTGGACACGGCAGTCGGCCTATTGCCTATCGTACTCCCGATGGTGGCTACATTCTCGCCCGGCCTGCCTGTTTGCGTCACGCCAAAACGCGCGCCTAGTTCCTTACCGAATTTTTCATCGGCCAAGACCAAACGTGACTCAATCATCACTTGCTTCACTGGAATATCAGTTTTATTAATAATCGCCTGTACTTGCTCCAGATATTTTGGAATATCCTGAACAAACACCGTATTAGTGCGTGGATCCAACACCGCACTACCACGTTTTGATAATATTTTTTGTTTTGGGTCGCTTAATATTTCTTTTAACGACTCTGCCTTCATATAATTCAAGGTGAAGACTTCTGTACGTAACGGTTCCACATCATCAATTTGCTGTTGGCTTTCAAAAGCTTGTTTCTCTTTAGCCGCCAGCTCATCTGCCGGTGCCACTAGAATTACATTACCATTTTTACGTTTATCCAATCCTTTACTCTGCATAATGATTTCCAGCGCCTGATCCCATGGCACATCTTTTAAGCGCAAAGTTAAGTTACCTGTCACAGTATCGCTGGTAATAATATTGAGCCCGGTAAAGTCAGCAATCACCTGCAATACTGCACGTACTTCAATGTTTTGGAAATTCAGTGACAGTTTCTCACCAGCGTACCCTGGTTTAGAGCCACGTACCAACTTGTTGGGGTCTTCGACAATCTGGCGAACATCAATAATAAATTTTTTGTCGGCCTGATACGCTGATTGCTCCCAATTTCCTTTGGGTTCAATCACCATGCGCCCATTTTTCCCTTGCTTCATCGTATCAACATAAATCACAGGCGTATTAAAATTGGTGACATTGAGACGACGTTGTAAGTTCGCCGGTACTTCAGTATTGATAAAGTCTACTATGATTGTTTTACCTTTTTGTTTGATATTAATGCCGGCAGATGGGTCTGACAAATCGACAATGATTCGACCTTCACCATTTTTTCCTCGCGCAAAATCCACATTTTTAATGGCTACTGGTTGACTACCCAGTTTTGGTTCAGAGAATTTAGTTTCGACGGATGTACTCGCTGACACCTCATTAGCCTGAAGCATAATAGTCACTTCATTACCACTTACAGTAGCGTTATAACCTACATTTTTCGATAAATTCAGCACCATGCGAGTACGTTCTTTACCCTGAGCCAAAGTAATGCTTTTTAAAGAACCTTGATCCGCAGTAATGTTATTTTTGCCTAAGCCATTTGCAACTTGTGGAAAATCAAGGGCGATGCGTGATGGATTGTTCAATGTAAATCCGGCAGGCGGATTCGCTAATGGTTGCGTTGTTTTGATACGAATATTGACTCTACCGCCAGGCAATGAAAAGAAATCCACGCTTTCAATTTTGTTTCCTAAAGCCGATTGATCCTCAGCTAGTAATGAGCCTGAAAACATTGTTAGAACAAGTAACATGGTTGCTTGCAAAAATTTTAATATCAACATATTTGTTTTCATTATTTCACCTTAAATCTATTTTCCTTGGGACTACAAATATTTACAGGATTCTTAATACTTTTTAAAACTTCACTTTGTTAATGTAAATCGTTAATGTAAATCAAATTTTGTTAAGTTAAGCCAACCGGAATATCCAAAACAATTAAATAATAATTCCATTCCAATTATGGTTAATTATTCCTGTAAAGTTAAACTCGAAACACGCTCTACCCAGTCACCTGAGAGATCATCTTGTACTATCTCATTAAGCACAACTTCACCATCTGTGATTTTGGTCACCCTGCCATAATTTTGACCAACGTAATTACCCAATTTAACCTGCTGAACGGCACTGTCCGGTGTTTTCAGTAATGCATAAGTTAACTTGTTTTTTGAGAGCATACCTACATACTTGAGACTTTCGAGCGGATAGGCCTCCATAGGCTCTTTGGGTCTATTCAAATTAGGTTGCAATACACTTGATTTATTTACGGCCTTACGCGCACGAAAGGGGTCCGTCAGAATACCATCTGCATTGTATTGCAATGCCAGGTAAGGCTTTACCTCAGGTAACGGTTTAATCTTTGGTTTCACATCCTTGGTCGCATCGCGCATGTATTGATCAAGATCATCACCTTGATCGCCATTACAAGCAGCCAAAGCAACACCTAACATGAGAATTGAAAGCAACTTCAAGTTAATTTCTTGCGTTAAGTTCAGATTTAGGCACTCTTTCACTTGATTAACCTTTCCCGCCAGATTTTACTTTAGCTTCTTTTTCGGCTTTTCGTTTTGCAGAAATTTCATCTGCATCCAGGTAACGGTAGGTTTTTGCTATGGCTTCCATCACTAATATGCTATCAGTGTTAGCAGGTTTTGCATCTTTATTCTGGTTTTGAACGGACACATTACCTAACGTAACAATACGCGATAATTTGGATATGTCAGTCGCAAAAGCACCAAGATCATGATAGGTGCCTAAAACCTTAATTGCGATAGGCATCTCTGCATAAAATTCTGCTTGAGTTTCTTGCCCTGGTTTAAACAACTCAAATTCCAAACCCCTGCTTAAGCCAGCTTGGTTGATATCAGTAAGCAATCCATCTATTTGAGACTTATCCGGCAATTGCCTTAAAAGTGCACCAAAAGTTTTCTCGATTTCAACCATTTGCGCCCGATAGGCTTCCAGGTTGATTGCTTGGCTCTTTTTCTCAAAGAACACTTTTTTTAATTCCTGCTCTTTAGCTTTTTCTGTATCCAGCGTTTCGAGTTCTGGACTTAATAAAAAGTAATAACCCAATCCCGAGAGCACTATAAAGATGACTGCTAACAATACCGCTTTGACTGGAGCTGGCAAATTGCCTGCATTGTTGATATCAATATTATTAAAATCATCTAACTTCATGATTTACTCTCATTTTTAGACTTGGCCTTAGATGCGTTATCCGCAGTTTCCGCCTGAGGTGCTTTTAGATTGACCTTTAAGGCAAATACATTTTGTTTTTGGTTGTTTGCCGTTACCGCTTTAATTTCAACCAAGGTAGGAGCTTCCATCCAATTGGAAGCATTGAAGTTACGTACCAGTGTTGCTACCCTTGCATTGGTATCAGCGACACCATCAAGTGTAATGACATTACCTTCTTGCTTGATACTTTTTAAATACATTCCTTCTGGCAACTGGCGACTCAATTCATCAAACACAACCACTGACTGGCTTCGGTTAGTTTGCAAGTTCTCAACCACTTGCTTACGCTCCAGCATAGCGCTAATTTGACCTTTCAAATCTTTAATATCGGCAAGGTCTTTATCAAGCTTAACGATTGCAGCATCTAAACGTTGATTGCGCTCCAATTGCGACGCGACTTTAGCATTAATGATGGTGTAGCCTACAAATAAAACAGCGCCGGCAGCAACTGCAGAAAAGAGCGCCATTAAACCAAATTCACGCTGCCTTGCTTCTCGCCTGATTTGACGATGTGGAAGTAAATTGACACGTATCATATCGTCAAACCTCGCATTGCAAGTCCGCAGGCTATTAGCAAGGCGGGTGCATCTATGGTCGCTTGCTGCTGCCTGACTCTGTCACCCACCCCCATGCTATGAAACGGATTTGCTATTATGGTATTCACTTGAGTACGATCCTGCACAGCGACATCAATTTCCGGAATTGAAGCGCAACCACCCGCCAACACGATGTGGTCAACACGATGATATTGGGTTGAGCTGGTAAAAAACTGTAGTGCCCTGGCCACTTCCATTGCAAGCAACTGCACAAACGGTTGCAAAACTTCATTTTCGTAGCTTTCTGGCAAGCCGCCTCTGCGCTTGGCGATTTCAGCTTCTTCAACTGACAGGCCAAAACGGCGCTGAATTTCCTGCGTAAGTTGGCCACCGCCAAAATTTTGCTCTCGTGCATATACCGGTTTATTGTCATGTAATACATTGATATGCATCATGGTTGCGCCAATGTCCACAATCATTACCGTTTGTTCACGGCCAGCATTGGGTAGCTGCCCGGCAACCAATGTATATGCAGCTTCCGTTGCATAAGACTCTACATCCATAACCGTGACCTTAAGGCCGGCACCTTCAGCGGCAGCCACGCGATCTTCGATTTTTTCCTTACGTGCGGCAACAATCAGCACTTCCACTTCATCGGGGCTACTGGGAGCAGGCCCAATGACTTGAAAATCAATATTGACTTCATCTAATGAGAATGGAATATATTGATTTGCCTCAGCTTCAACTTGCACTTCCATGTCTTCTTCGCGCAAATCAGCAGCCATAATCACTTTTTTACTAATCACTGAAGAAGATGGTAAGGCAAGCGCGGCGTGCTTCTCGCGCGAACCGAGTAACTTCCATGCAAGTTTGATTGCATCCGCTACTTTTTCAAGATCCCCCACATTACCATCGGTCATCGTATCTTTAGCCAGCGGCGATATTGAATACCCTTCAAGCCTATAACTGCCACGGCTATCATTAGCTAGCTCAACCATCTTTACTGATGTCGAACTGATATCGATGCCAATAAGAGGAGGTGTTGATTCTGTAAAAAGGCTGAATTTCAAATTGAAATTCCTTTTCTAATTTCGTTAGTTACGAACATTTCTAATAATTTACATTAAATCCTAGCAACAACTTTAAACCCTGTAAAGCAATTTTTTATTTATTCATTATTTACACTTTTATCGCTCACTTTAATTCGCATGGATGGTCGTAGCAATTTATAATGATTGAATATGTTTATTTAAAAAAGAAAACAATCTATCCATGATGCTCAATAAATGGTGGCAATATCTTTTAATGACTTTGGTTATTGGCAGCTTATCAGTGCTTGCATTAATTGGCGTTGCCGCAGCACTAATATATCCAACCCTACCTTCACTGGATGCACTTACCGACTACCAGCCAAAACTGCCTTTAAGGGTTTACTCTGAAGATGGCTACTTAATTGATGAGTTTGGTGAGGAGCGTCGCGCCTACATCAGCATAGAACAAGTGCCACAAAGCATGAAAGATGCGGTACTGGCGATTGAAGATAGACGTTTTTACCAACATAGCGGTGTTGATATTACAGGTATTTTTCGCGCGATTAAAAACAATATTACCGGCAGAAGTCATGAAGGTGCAAGCACCATTACCATGCAAGTTGCCAAAAACTTCTTCACCACGCCAAACGGCAAACGTACCCTCATTACCAAAATAAATGAAGCCATGCTTGCCTTGAAAATTGAACACACGCTAAGCAAAGACAAGATACTCGAACTTTATATTAACCAGATTTATTTGGGTCAGCGTTCTTATGGCTTTGCTGCCGCTTCTCAAGTCTATTATGGCAAACCACTGGAAAAACTTAATTTAGCTGAAACCGCTCTGCTTGCCGGCTTACCTAAAGCGCCCTCCGGATACAATCCATTTATCAATCCAAAACGCGCAATTGCTCGCCAGCATGAGGTATTACATGACATGTACCGCTTTGGTTTTATTAAAGAACCTGTCTATCAAAATGCACTGAAGCAGCCACTTCGTTTTAAAGCATCTAAACAATCCCGGGATTTAGCGGCAGATTATGTTGCGGAAATTGTACGCGAAAGCTTATATGCAAAGTATCAGGATGATATTTACAGTAGCGGTTTAAATGTCTATACCACTATACGCAAAGCGAACCAGGAAGCTGCAAACGCAGCCATCAGGGAAGGCGTTCTGGACTACGACTCACGCCACGGCTACCGTGGACCGGAAAAAGTATTAGACTTAAATAAACTTTCATCCGATAACCAATCCATTGGCTTGGATGAAGCGCTGGATGACTTTGATGAGTACAATGGTTTTATACCGGCAATTGTTACTGGCCTGTCACAAAAATCTATTCATGCGCATACAAAAAATGGGGAAGATATAGAAATTACCGGCAAAGGTTTGGCACTGGTAACAAGGACGCTAAGTGAAAAAGATCCAACAAAACGATTATTAAGACTTGGCGCGGTAATTAGATTGGCAAAAACCCCGGGGTTGAAAGAAAGCAATGGATGGCGAGTTGTGCAATTGCCAGAAGTAGAATCTGCATTAATTGCACTTGACCCTGAAACCGGGGCAGTCCGTGCTTTGGTAGGCGGCTTTGATTTTAATCGCAATAAATTCAATCATGCAACACAAGCATGGCGCCAACCGGGCTCGAGTTTTAAACCATTTATTTACTCCGCAGCTTTAGAAAAAGGCTTTACACCGGCAACTATTGTGGAAGACGACCCGTTGAGCTTTTCTGCCGAAGAAACAGGAAATAAAGCCTGGACGCCACATAACTTTGACAATACCTTTGAAGGACCTATACGCCTAAGGCAAGCACTGGTGAAGTCCAAGAATCTGGTTTCCATCCGAGTCTTACAATCAATAGGGCCAAGCTATGCCCAGGATTATATTACCCGCTTTGGATTCTCAGCCAAAGACCATCCGGCCTACCTGACCATGGCGCTAGGCGCTGGCTCTGTCACCCCATGGCAGATGGCAACCGCATATGCTGTTTTTGCTAATGGCGGTTATCGTGTCAAGCCAAATTTAATTACCAAAATTGTAGACCAGCATGGCAAAGTGATTGCAGAAACCAAGTTTGTTCGAGCAGGTCAGGATGCGCCACGCGTGATTGACGCTCGCAATGCTTTTATTATGAACTCGATGATGCAAGACGTGGTTAGACACGGTACTGCGACTAGAGCGCTGCAATTAGGTCGCGGCGACATCGCTGGCAAAACCGGCACGACCAATGATCATTTTGACGCCTGGTTTGCAGGATATAACCCCAAACAAGTTGCTGTGGCCTGGATAGGCTATGATAAACCGCGTCCTCTTGGCGGTAGTGAAACCGGCGGCGCGGCAGCACTTCCTATTTGGATTAAATACATGGCAACGGCTTTAAAAGGCTTGCCTGAAGTAGAACCCACCGTCCCGGATGGAATACTGGCACTCAGAATCGATCCAACCACAGGCGTCCGTGCAGACAACGATGAAAATGGAATTTATGAATACTTCTATCACGAAAATCCACCTCCGGAAATAGAAGCCTCGTTGCCATCAATGTTAGAAGATGATTTGCTTGCGAATCAACCACAAAATCTATTTCATCCGGAAATTGTGTTGACTCCCAAAACTTCTAATACAAAAACACCTGAACCACCGTCAAAAAATACCGAGAATACAGCCAAAAATCCTGCCGAGAAATTATTTAACGTACATTAACCGGCCAACTGCAAGACTACAGGCGTATGGTCAGATGGGCGCTCCAGTTTACGGGGCGCCTTATCTATATAGGCTGCAGTGCAGGAGGACTTGAGCGCATCGCTCACCAGGATATGGTCAATTCGCAAGCCTAGATTACGCCTGAACCCTGCCATGCGGTAATCCCACCAACTGAAACTTTTTTCCGGCTGCTCAAACAACCTGAAACTGTCATGCAAACCCAAATTGATAAGTTGCTGAAATGCCTCGCGCTCGGGTGGGGAAACAAGTACCTGCCCTACCCAGGCCGCCGGATCATGACAATCACGGTCTTCCGGGGCAATATTGTAATCACCCAACAGCAGTAATTTTGGATGTGAGGCCAGCTCTATTTTAAGCCACTGGTTCAATGCATTTAGCCAGCGCATTTTGTATTGATATTTATCAGAATCCAGCGCTTGACCGTTTGGAATATAGGCACAGACAACACGGATGTCATTAATGTCAGCCGCAATAATGCGCTGTTGATCGTCGTCAAAATCAGGAATATTACACTGAATATTCGTTAAAGGATGACGGCTAAGAATTGCCACGCCATTATAGGTTTTTTGCCCAATATGCACAGCATCATAGCCCGCCTGCTTAAGGGCGTCGTATGGAAATTTGCCGTCCTCCTGCTTTGTTTCCTGCAGGCATAGTACATCAGGCTGAGCGTCTCTTAACCAATCCAAAACGTGTGGCAACCTAACGTTTAAAGAGTTTACGTTCCAGGTAGCAAATTTCATTAAAGTGTTAATGCTCAATTTTAACAAAGGGTCAAGCAGTAACTACGAAATTAACAAACTCACTTAGTTCCTTAGGTACTCTATCCTTTTCCTCAATTCGCTTCGCTAATAAGCCATCCAAATCAACTTGAATCTTATGTAAACACATAAATCTTGATAGCACAGCCTTTCCATAAATACGCCGCAAATAGCTGCTCACTCGAAGCTCATCATTAGTAGCTGCTGAATTATCAAATGCTTCTACTTTTGAAATATGTTGCTGATAGTCAATTTGCTCTGATTCCGATAACTGAGGAAACTTGATTGATTGTATCTCAACCTCTACCTCTTTACGAGAAGCAAATCTATTAGTGAACCCATCACCTAATCCAACCAGGTTTTTAGTGTGTAAAACAGCGTTAATTGCTGCATGAGGAACCAGAGCATCACAACAGTCTAGAAGTTCTTTATGGACATCGTTGAGGTGACGAACAGACTGTTTATTTATTGCCGCACGGTGGTGTTCTAGCGCCTCAGCATCCACGAGATAACTTTCCATTTCCCAACGATTCAATACCTTGATAGACTCTCCAAAAGGCTTTGCTACCTCAAATTTATCATCATCAATTTCATCGACAAGATGCCATAAATTTTGTGACATAGTGGTATCTCTATCAACAATCCCCCATGCGGAATTACCTGCCTGCTTTTCATTCGCAACAGCTTGAATAACTCCTGTGCACCCAGATGTATTTGCTTTTTCAGATGCTGGTTTAAACTCTACTTTCGATAGTTGATCCCTAAACCAGCAATCTGCAAAAACATACTTATCCTCTTCGGACTCAACATAGATGACTGGAACATTGCCATATCTTGTAGTTAGGTTTTGAGAGTTTGCAAGGTAGTTTTTATTTTTAATTGCAGCCATTGCTCGTCCTTCTAATTTGTATTTTCCATTGATTGAAGTCGTTTAGCCATTTCCCTACCTTCTTCTATCATCCTCTGTGCACGGCTTTCCTCTTCAGGAGTTTCAATAATATAAGCGCCCTTGCGTAAATTATCTTCATTAATATCATGCCCAAAAGCCTGCATCATTCGTTCTGAATGGGTCGCAATCATGACGAAAACATTAGGAAAATATTCTTTTGCTAAATTCATCAAAGCATAAAGCGTCTCGTATTGCCAGTTACGATGTAAATGAACTTCTGGTTCATCAATCAACAAGATCGTATTTTTTGTCATATGCGCGCCTAACCGCATATAAAGCTGCACTAAGCTTTTTTCACCGCTAGATAGCCGGTCCAAGCGGTGTTCATGCCCGTCAGATTCAACAACTCCTTCTGGCGGCTCCTTGCGAACACCTTTCAGCTTTTTAATTGGGACATTAGAGTGAGAAGTTTTGAATACGCGCTCATTAACTAGATTTAATGCTTTTTCAAATCGTCCGTCATCCAACCATTTGAGCCAAACCAAAAGGTTATCTAATGAGTTTCGCCAATCACGACCTTCAACATCAAAAATATGTACCGGGTTGTAATTCCAGTCGCGTGGAGCAATAACTACTCTATCTTCAGATTGAATAGGGACGATATTACGATAGGCCGAAAAGTAAATAAGAGTAGGGTATGTTAAATCGTCACTTTCAAAACCAGCCAGTTTTGCACCCATAGCCCCTTGGATAAGGGCATTAAAATTCATCACCCAATCATCATGTCGCCCAACCATGGTGTACTTACCAAAGGCATTGCGCACAAAACCAAAACGCGCCCATTTAACAGCTCCATATTTTTGCAGGTCTGATTCACTCCAAAGCTTGAGCGAAGTTTCATCGCTAATCGTCCCCGCAAAAATTGACAATATGGTAGTTTGTTTTGCACCATCCTGATCAATAGTAACTCGAATATCCCACTGAGCTCGCCCAGTTTCACGGTCTAAAGGTTCAAAACCTGTTCCACTAAATTCAGATTCCGACTTACCCAACATGCCCATCATGGCTGCAAGTAACTCCATGACAGTGGTTTTTCCCCGCCCATTTTTAGAAATCATCAAATAAAAATTACATGGTTCATCATTGGTATCAGTAAAATCAAACTCTTCAAGTCGGTCTTGAAAAGGGCCAATACGGTCTACTGTCAAATACAATGGTAAAAACTCTTCAATGAGGATATTTGCCATTATCTAGTCCTCCTTAACAACTTGCCGTAAGTAAGCAGCAATATCATCCATAGTGAGATTAACACCATGCACACGTACTGCTTTACTATTACCTGACCATTTCACCAGCGCGTCGCCCTTGCCAAGCAATTTTTCAGCACCTGTTTCGTCCAGAATGATACGAGAGTCTGTGGATTTTTGCACTGTTAGAGCAATACGTGAAGGAATGTTGGCACGTAACAGACCGCTAAATGTTGCGGCATCCGGGCGTTGTGTTGCCAGTATCAGATGTATACCTGTGGCTCTAGCTTTTTGCGCTAAACGCACTAAAGATTCCTCCGCCTCTGGAGATTGTGCGAAAAGATCAGCCAATTCCTCAACCACGACGATAATACGAGGCGGCGCTGAAATACCTAACTCGCCTAGCTCACGCACACCGTTTGAAGCCAGCAGCTTTTCTCGGGTTTCCATCTCACGCACTAAACCTTTAAGACATTTAACAGCCTCTATGCCTTCAGTAATCACTGGTGTATATAGCTGTGGTAAGCCCTGATATGCCGAAAACTCAACCCGTTTGGGATCAATTAACACCCATTGCACTTGGTTTTGCGAATGATTCAATAAAATTGAAAGTATCAGGCTATGCAAACAAACGCTTTTGCCACTTCCTGTGGTTCCCGCAACTAGCAAATGTGGCGCATCAACTAAATTAAACACAACGGGGTTACCTTCGACATCAACTCCTAGCAAAACTGGCAAGCGTTCAGATGTTGAGGTGTAAGATTTAATCAAACTTGCTGAAACACTGTTCCAATATTGGGCTGCACGAGGTATATCTAAAAATATGGTCTTGGGTTCACCTGCTGGAGCAATAAATAATCCAGCATCTTTTAACCCTAGTGTAAACGCTAAGTCATCTTGACGACGTTCTAACTTACCAAAATCTTCGGCATCCGCAAATCGCACTAAATAGCGCGTAACTCTAGGGCCAACTCGAGTTACGACAACTTCCCCACTTAAATCGAGTTCTTCAAGAGCATGTAACAAAGCGGTTTCGCTACTTGCGCTTTCAGTACCCACTTCGTTAACACTAGAGAAAAACTCCTGAAATAAAAACTCATGAAAGTCATGTGATTCTCGCCATGAAGTTTGAATCTCTTTTAGGCCTCTCCGTATATGGCGCTGCAACAGTTTTGCATAATGTCTATCTTCATTATCGTTGAATAAATCTTGCTGGTGATAGGCTGAAAGCAGAGTCCTGAAAGCATCTACAAATGCTTCAGCCTCATCTTGCGTTTTACCCGTTAATAGTTCAACCGTATATTCGCTACCCTTTAGCTCTATATCGTCTAGTCCCTCATCAGGCGGTACTGCTTGCTTAAGGGATAGCGCCAGGGCAACTCTAAGCACTGTCCACTTAGGACCTTTAGCCCGTAAACCGCGTTGCACCATAGTGATGGTATCTTCATCTGTCCGGGAAGTATAAACTTTAGCCATGATAATAGCTCCCCTCATTGACTTGTGTACGATCCCCCGTTGGGTTGTTTAAGCAATATTCACGATAAACATAAGGCTTAAGCAAAGCATACTTTTCTCTATCTAATTCAGCATCAGTAGGTAAGACAATTACTTGCGCACTGGCCTTCGGGTAATAGCGTGTAATCAAGTTCTCTTGGTGCTGTCTATCAATGCGGGCTAAAGGGGTGTCAACAACGATCGGGGCTTCTTTTTGTGAAACATCTTTCAAACCCCAAAGTAAAGATTGAGCAACAAGCTGCTTCATACCTGCCGAAATATTTGCCATACCTATAACACTGTTGTTCAAATCAAAAAAATGTAGAGAGAAATCTTCTTCTACTTGAATTTTTTGGATAAGTGTATTAGAGGTCATCAACTCCTTAAAACGTTTATTTATGGCAAGTTCTATTTCTTCACGGCGGCGAGTTTTAAGCAAAGCTCTATAAGCATCCAATACATCACTGACTTTCTTGCCCAAGCCTAGTTTACCTTCTGCTTGCCTTGCGCCTACCAATTTTTTCTCTTCAAAACGATAGTCGGTTTTTTGTTTCTCTAATTCATTACTGAGTTGTTTTTCTTGCTCTCTAAGCTCGCCCAGCCGCCCTTCTAACTGTAATCGTTTTTGTTCAAATGCCGACTTTTCATTCAACCTTTGTTGAAATGCCTCCACTTCCTGCGGTGCAAGGTTGGAAACATCGTTAAGTTTGCGCTCAATCTCATTTAAGTCGCGTTTCAATTGCCGAATTTCAGATAGTTGTTTCGCCCATTCCTGCCTTGTTTTTGTATTGTTAGCATAGTCCTCTACAACGCGAAGTACAGCTTCAGCACGGTCAGCTCGCAAATAAAATAGCCCAGCCATGGCATCTACAGGGTCGGGGCGATAACTTTCAAGCACACGGTTTAATTTGCGTTGCAAAAAATCCAATTGCTCATAAGCAAGATGCGGCACAGGATGTGGTGGATCTAATAACAAGCGCTGTGGCAAAGAAGAAAAGACTCGTTCCATTTCATCTTTTAATCGACGATTGGGGTGATTGGTGAGTTTTTCGAGTTCTGCCGCTGCCATACCCATCACGGCTGGGAACAAGACTAGTGGCGCGTCGCGCGTAAATGATTCAAAAAATGTAGTTGTTTTTTCTTGAAGCGTGTCCGATTTAGCTTGACGCTTAGCACTAAGCGCCGCCTCTTCTGACTGCAAAGCAAACTGGCGGCGTGCTTGAATGGCAGTATCTAGCCGCTTTAATGAATAGTCCATTTCTTGAATTTCTTCTTGAATGGATGCTTTCTCGTGATTTAGTTGGGCTAATTGTTGTTCTTTTGTTTGAACTTGAAGGTTAAGGGCATTAAGAGCATGCTGATTGGTGTCTTTTGATAAGCTGCGCCATTTACTTAAATTACGTCCAAGATATTCTCTAATTTCATCAATATTGGACAAATCTAAAAGCTTTTCAATTTGCTGAAGCTGCTCATCACGGTTTGCTTCAGCTAGTTGCTGGACTTTTTCACCATCATAAACAAAAAACGGGAGGACTGCATCTGGGATACGTGCCTGTAGAAAGGCTCTAGCTTCACCTTCAGGGTCATTGTCTTTATCTATTAAATGATCACCAAAGCTTGGCTCTATCCTTAATTCTTCATGGACACCTTCCTTACTTAGGTTCCAAATCCTTTTTACGAACACTGTACCCGAAGGCTCTCGCCAAGAGGCTGAAACTGAATAATCAAGCTCGCCTAATAAGCGTGCTTGATTATTGAATATACCCATCCACTCATCACCTAAGCCTAAAAGAAATTGTTCTCTACTCGGGGTTCGTCCTACTTGAATGCTCTTTCGTAAATCATTTGTAACACCACTTAATAAGAGTTTTAGACTGTTAATAAAACTGGTTTTACCAAAGCCGTTCCTGCCCCAAATAAGCGCAACATTCTTATCACTGTTTTCAGGCGGAGAAAGATCAAATTCACATACCCCATGGTATGAAAATAGGTTATTAATAACAAATTTTTCAATAATCATGCTGAAATAGCTTGCTCCGCCTGACGTGCGGCTTTTTCTACCAACTCGCCTACCGCATTTTCAAAGCCTGATTTAGCACCCCATTTATCTAACGAAGGGAAATCATTCTGACGAATTTCAAATAGTTGACGAATTAGGTCTGGATTAACCCCTTCTTCTAGAGCAGCTCTTTCTAGCAACTCATCTTCTAAAGTAACTTTGGCTACATTTTCTATCATCATTACTTCCCTCCCATATTTAGCAGCAATATTCAAGGCTAGATTCCCTTGGAAATCAAACTCGTTATTCCATTCTGACTGAATATACCTTAACTCTTCATCTGAGATAAGTGGCAACCCTACTTTTTGTTCGATTTTAAATAACTCTTCGAGAATCTCTTTTCTTGCATTCGGTAAAAATGGCCCATGACCTATGGATTGGTTTCGCTTTATATCGCTTCTATACCCAGGTTTGTCTCTTAACTCTATTAACCAATTACGGTAGTCAATCAAAGGCTGCAAATGCTCCTCGCCAGTTTGAATAAAGCCTTGCAATGATTTATCTTCTTTGACTACTGTGCAAGTCCAGCAACCAAAACGACTGCCCCCACAAGAAGGAGTGTTCAAATCAAACACTACAGGACACTCTCCGCCGTTAGCCTGACGATATAGTGAAATAAGATAGTCATGGCTACCCCCCCATGGGCAATTGTGTGTAGTCAAATACTCCCAAACCTCATCTGTACTCCATTCAGCAATCGGAGTGGCGACTAATGCATTAGGGATTTCATGGTGAGGATTTAATCCTTTACTGTTAATTTCCCTAGCTTGCATAGTGCGCCCACGTTGAACACTTTCAGAAAATCTTGTGCCTAGTAGCAATATCACACTGCCGTGTTGATTTGTAATCTCATCAATAGCTCGTCTTGATGGCTTGATTTTCATATTACTGGTACACCAACGAAACCAGCGTGAAGGAGGAGGATAACCTTTTCCGATCAGCTTACCCCAAAATCCTTCACTGGGCTTTGGCCTCACCAACGTACTAATTACCGACAATCCCATCCTTAGCGATGCTTGCTGAATTTTATCAATTGACGCAGTAACATAAGCTGCGACGTTTGGAGCTTCTACTTGCGTATCAGATGAAATTACAAATATAGGTTTAGTTGCTCGTTGGCGAAGCCCAAGCAGCATTTCAAACACTAACTGCAATACTAAAGTCGAGTCTTTGCCACCCGAATAAGCAACTACCCATGGTCGTGTATCAGAAAAATAAAGTTTTTCTAGATTAGCTTTTGTTCTTATTAAGAAATCAGTATCGATATTATCCACAAACTTACTTTGATATAAAATGAAAAAAGGTTACGCATTGTAACCTTTTAGATGGAGTTTACGCTAAATGTCAGTAGATATTACACTGTCATACCGCTATGACGCAACAATGCGTCGATGCTCGGCGCACGCCCACGGAAAGCAGCAAATGATTCCATCGCAGAGCGTGAACCGCCTTGCGCCAAAATCTCCTGCCAATAACGCTGTCCGGTTTCTCTCGACAATACGCCATCTTCTTCAAACATGCTGTAAGCATCTGCTGACAATACCTCTGCCCATTTATAGCTGTAATAGCCAGCGGCATAGCCGCCAGAAAACACATGGGTAAAATTGTGCGGAAAGCGATTCCACTTGGGCGGACGCACTACGGCAACTTCATCGCGCACCGCCTCAATCAAGTCTAGCGCTGTTGCGGCACCATGTGGATCAAATTCACTATGCAGGCGGATATCGAATAATGAAAATTCGATTTGACGCACCGTTTGCATACCGGCCTGGAAGTTCTTGGCAGCAACCATCTTATCGAAAAGTGCGCGCGGTAATTGCTCGCCGGTATCCACATGAGCTGTCATATTACGCAGCACCTCCCATTCCCAGCAGAAGTTTTCCATGAACTGGCTTGGCAACTCCACGGCGTCCCATTCCACTCCCTTAATGCCGGACACCCCATAATCATCAACCTGTGTGAGCATATGGTGCAGGCCGTGGCCAAACTCGTGGAACATTGTCAGCACTTCGTCATGCGTGAACAAAGCAGGCTTATCGCCGACTGGCGCAGAAAAGTTGCAGGTTAAATAAGCTACCGGCTTGGTAAGCCCACCCGCTGATTTACGGCGTGTGATCGCTTCATCCATCCACGCACCGCCGCGCTTGTTATTGCGCGCGTATAAATCCAGATAGAACTGGCCGATTAACTCGCCAGTATGGTCTTTGATGTCATAGAAGCTTGCCGTTTCATGCCACACAGGCGCTTCAGATCTACTTACATGGATGCCAAAAATCGTTTCCACGACTTTAAACAATCCTTCCAACACCTTGTTTTCCGGGAAGTACTGTTTTACTTCCAGATCAGAGAACGCATATTTATCTTCGCGTAATTTTTCGGAGACATAGGACACGTCCCATGCCTGCATATCCGTGATGCCAAGCTTGGCTGCATATTCTTCAAGCTCAATCTTGTCTCTCAAAGCAAAAGGTTTCGCTCTTGCTGCCAAGTCTTCCAGAAAATCTTTTACATGCTGCGCAGAGTCCGCCATTTTTGTTGCAATGGAAAGTTCCGCGTAGTTCTCAAAACCCAGTAATTGCGCAGCTTCAAGGCGTAATTTTAGAATTTGCGCAATGACGGGAGTATTATCCCACTCCGATTTTCCAAATTCAGATGCACGTGTCGCGTAAGCGCGGTAAAGCGTTTCACGCAGTTGGCGATCATCGGCATATTGCAGTACTGGCAAGTAGGACGGGAAATGCAATGTGAATTTCCAACCTTCCTTATCGTCAGCTTTCGCTGCATCTGCGGCAGCTTGCAGCACGTCATCCGGTATTCCCTTGAGAGGGCTGGCATCATGCACATACAGTGCATAATCATTAGTGGCATCCAATACATTTTCTTCAAACCTGGAGGAAAGTTTTGATAATTCTTCTTGAATTTCCTTAAAGCGTGCTTTTTGTTCGGCAGGTAGCTCGGCACCACCTAGGCGGAAATCACGCAGCTCGTTTTCTACAATTTTTTTCTGCGCCGACGAGAGAAGTTCAAACTGCTCACTGCCGCGTAAAGCACGAAATTTGGCGTAAAGGCGCTCATCCTGACCCAAATCGGCATAAAAATCCGTGAGTTTCGATAAATTTTCGTTATAGGCTTCACGTAACTCGGGGCTGTTCACCACCGCGTTGATATGACCTACTTGTGACCATGCCCGTGATAAACGCTCTTCCATATCTTCCAGCCTGGCCGCAAAATTATCCCACGTCACGACCCCTTCACTTGTCGCTAATGCCTCTATCGTTTTCCTTGCCTCAGCTAATAAGTAATCAACTGCTGGCGAAACATGCCCTGCTTTTACTTCATTAAATTTTGGCAAGCCAGAAAAATGTAAAAGTGGATTTTTTTCTAATTGTGAAATAGTCACTGCGGCAAATCTTTCTTTTTTAAATATTGATACTAATTGATCAGACGTAAGGTAAACGGATAACGGTAATTTTCACCTTTACTGGTAGATATGGCGGC
>JBAQME010000024.1:0-1839 GCA_049302535.1 Methylotenera sp. | reverse complement strand
GGTTAGAGCGCTTGGTCGACATCCAAGAGGTCAGCAGTTCGAGTCTGCTACTGCCTACCAAAGATTTTTTAAGTATTAAACATTTAAGCCAAAGCCGTTAAATTAAACGGCTTTAATTATTTATACGAGATAATGCCATGCCTATCATACGCTTGCCAGATGGTTCACAACGTCAATTTGATGCGCCGGTTACGGTGGCCGATGTTGCAATGAATATTGGCGCGGGTTTGGCTAAGGCAGCGCTGGCTGGCAAAGTTAACGGAAAAATCGTCGATACCAGCTATCTGATTGAAGCTGATAGTGACTTGGCGATTATCACCGACAAAAATCCAGAAGGCCTCGAGGTTATCCGTCACTCAACAGCGCACTTGCTGGCGTATGCGGTAAAAGAATTATTCCCTGATGCGCAAGTCACCATTGGCCCAGTGATTGAAAACGGCTTTTATTATGACTTCTCATACAAGCGCCCATTTACGCCTGAAGATTTAATCGCCATTGAAAAGAAAATGGCCGAGCTCGCTAAAAAAGACGAGCCGGTAACACGCAAAGTATTGCCTCGCGATGAGGCGGTAGCGTACTTCAAAAGCATAGGCGAGAACTACAAAGCTGAACTTATCGAGTCCATTCCCGCCGGTGAAGATGTTTCACTGTACACAGAAGGTAAGTTTACTGATTTGTGCCGAGGCCCGCATGTACCGAATACCGGCAAGTTAAAAGCATTCAAGCTGATGAAATTGGCAGGGGCGTATTGGCGCGGTGACAGCAATAACGAGATGCTGCAGCGTGTTTATGGTACCGCATGGCGCAATAAAGAAGAGCTGGAAGCGTATCTGTTTCAGTTGGAGGAAGCTGAAAAGCGTGATCACCGCAAACTGGGTAAACAGTTGGATTATTTCCATATGCAGGACGATGCGCCTGGTATGGTGTTCTGGCATCCGCGCGGCTGGAGTATCTGGCAGGAGGTTGAACAATACATGCGCCAGATGTTCCGTGATTACAACTACCAGGAAGTGCGTACGCCTACAGTGATGGATAAAACCCTGTGGGAGAAATCCGGCCACTGGCAGAATTACCGTGACAACATGTTTGTTACTTCATCTGAAAACCGTGATTACGCGGTGAAGCCAATGAACTGCCCGGGACACGTGCAGATTTTTAATAACAGTCTGCATAGCTATCGTGACCTGCCGTTACGCTTGGCTGAGTTCGGTTCATGTCACCGTAACGAGCCATCCGGCTCATTGCATGGTTTGATGCGTGTGCGCGGTTTTACGCAGGATGATGCGCACATTTTCTGTACCGAAGAGCAGATCGAAGCTGAAGTGGCTGATTTCATTCAGATGCTGTACAAAGTGTATGGCAACTTCGGTTTCAATGACGTATTGGTGAAGTTATCAACTCGTCCAGAGAAGCGCGTAGGTGCTGACGAAACATGGGATAAGGCCGAAGCTGCGCTTGCCAATGCATTGAATCAGAATGGCCTTGCCTTTGACCTGCAGCCGGGTGAAGGCGCATTCTACGGCCCAAAAATCGAATTTACATTGAAAGATAGCCTTGGTCGTTTGTGGCAGTGCGGCACAATCCAACTGGACTTCAATTTGCCAGAACGTCTTGGTGCCGAGTATGTGGCCGAGGATAACTCACGTCAGCGCCCGGTAATGCTGCACCGTGCGATTGTGGGCTCCATGGAGCGCTTTATCGGTATTCTAATCGAGCATTATGCAGGCGCTATGCCGTTATGGCTGGCACCGGTGCAGGTGATGGTGTTGAATATCTCTGAAAGTCAGTCAGATTACGTACGCCAAGTAGTTGAAACTTTAAAGAAAAATGGCATTAGAT
>JBAQME010000023.1:0-6017 GCA_049302535.1 Methylotenera sp. | reverse complement strand
CTGCAAAAACACTGTCCGGAATAGGCAAAACTGCATCGCTCAGGCCAGTTGATGTCGCATTAACAATAATATCAAACTGATAATCTTCCAAATCATCGAACATTGTCGCAAACACCTGACTAACCGTATTGTTTGCCTTACCCACCATCTTTTCCGCTTTATCCAGAGTACGGTTTGCCACCACCATCAGTGCAGGGTTTTGTGCCAACAGGGGCTGAAATACACCCTCCGCTGCCCCCCCCGCCCCGAGCAGCAAAACACGTTTTTCCTGAATAGAGGTTTTAAGGTTGTGTGTGATATCGTTAATTAAGCCATCACCATCGGTATTGTTTCCCCAGATGCCCTGCGCGGTAAACTTCATCGTGTTTACTGCACCCGCTAATTTGGCTTGTTCGGTATGAAAAGTACAAAGCTGGAACGCCTCAAACTTGAATGGTACGGTCACGTTCACACCTTTATAACCTTGTTTGATCAGTTCCAGAACTGTCACTTCAAACCCATCTAATGGCGCCAATATCCGCTCATAGCTAATGTTCTGATGTGTTTGCCTGGCAAACTCCATATGGATTAACGGTGATTTACTGTGTGCTATAGGATTGCCCACCACCGCGTAGCGGTCTACCTCATTTAAAGGTTCGGCGTACTTATCAGCCATCATTAATTTGTCCAAGGCAGTCCTGCATGTTTCCATCCGTTAATCAGCGTACGCTGCTTATCAGCATTTGCCTCACCTTCAAAACCTTCCAGCATATTGTACGCCTGGGTAAAACCAAGCGACGCGGCTACCGTGGCAGCATTATTTGAACGGCCGCCGGTGCGGCACATAAAGATTAATACAGAATTTTTATCGAAATGACGCTTTTCAAGCTCGGCTGTTAATTGCCCGGCAAAATTCTCGTTCGCTACCATGCCAGGATAAAATGCCCACTCAACGTTTAGTGCTGAAGGAATACGCCCGACCAAGTCCAGTTCAGCCTTTGTGCGCACATCGATCAACAGGGCTTTAGGATTTTTCTGCAAAATCTCAAATGCCTCCTGCGGAGTAAACGCTCCTGCATACGGCAGGTCTTTTTCTTTCGCACGCTTTTGTGCCAATGTTAAAATTTCTGTCTGATTACTCATGATTTCATCTCTCTTAAAAATTTATAATTTCACTTTTTAGATTTTCTAAAAGTATAGCCTTAAATGCCGCAAATTATTCACAGCAATCAAATGCACTATATTGGTGCAAAAATAACGCTTAAGCACCAAATTAGTGCTTTGGTGCAGAATAATTTTTTATTACCCTATGAAATAAAAGCGTTTTTATCTTTTCAGATTGGCACATTTCCTGCTAATCTACTGAGTTAAATTTTTATATGTTTTATTTTAATTTTTACTTAGTTTAATTCTAACCCACACCATCATAGGAGATTCTAAATGTCAGTGGCTAAAGTAATGAAAATGGTAAAAGAAAACGACATTAAATTTGTTGATTTTCGTTTTACCGATACACGCGGCAAAGAGCAGCATGTTACCGTGCCTGTATCACACTTTAATGAAGATAAATTTACTGAGGGTCACGCATTTGACGGCTCTTCAATCGCTGGCTGGAAAGGTATTCAAGCATCAGACATGCAATTGATGCCAGATGCATCAACAGCAAACATTGACCCATTCATGGATGAGCCTACACTCATTTTGACATGTGACGTGGTTGACCCTACAGACGGTAAAGGTTACGAACGTGACCCACGCTCATTAGCTAAACGTGCTGAAGCCTACTTAAAATCAAGCGGTTTGGGCGATACAGCTTACTTCGGCCCAGAACCGGAATTCTTCATTTTTGACAGCATCCAATGGGATGTTTCAATGAACGGCAGCTCAGTTCGCATCAACTCTGAAGAAGGCGCATGGTCATCAAATGAAAAATTTGAAGGCGGCAACACTGGCCACCGTCCAGGCGTAAAAGGCGGCTACTTTCCAGTGCCACCAGTCGATTCATTACACGACATCCGTTCCGCAATGTGTACAACATTAGAGTCAATGGGCGTGCCTGTTGAAGTACACCACCACGAAGTTGCTACTGCCGGCCAATGTGAAATCGGTACTAAATTCAGTACCTTGACACAACGTGCTGACTGGACTCAAATCCAGAAATACGTCATTTTGAACACTGCTCACGCATATGGCAAAACTGCCACATTTATGCCTAAACCATTTGCTGGCGATAACGGCAGCGGCATGCACGTTCACCAATCAGTATGGAAAGATGGCAAAAACCTGTTTGCAGGTAACGGCTACGCTGGCTTGAGCGAGTTCGCACTTTACTACATTGGCGGTATCATCAAACATGCGCGCGCATTGAATGCAATTACCAACCCAGGTACTAACTCATACAAACGCTTAGTGCCACACTTTGAAGCGCCAGTTAAATTAGCTTATTCAGCTAAAAACCGCTCTGCTTCTATCCGCATTCCTTTCGTGCATTCTGACAAAGGTCGCCGTGTTGAAGCGCGCTTCCCAGATCCAATTGCTAACCCATACCTGGCATTCTCTGCATTGCTGATGGCTGGTTTAGATGGCGTACAAAACAAAATTCACCCAGGTGAAGCTGCAACTAAAGACTTGTACCATCTTCCACCAGAAGAAGATGCACAAATCCCAACTGTTTGTTCATCATTGGAACAAGCATTAGAGGCTTTGGATAAAGATCGCGAGTTCTTAACCCGCGGTGGCGTATTCACCGATGACTGGATCAATGCTTACATCGACCTTAAAATGGAAGAAGTAAACAAAGTCCGCATTACACCACATCCTGCTGAGTTCGGTCTGTACTACTCATGCTAATGTGTTGTTAAATAGCAAATAACGAAAAGGGCGAGATACTCGCCCTTTTTTATTGGCTTTATTTTTCGACAATGGTTCACCATTCCCACGTCAACTAAATACAGCTTTGAGTCGTTTGATCCGTGTGTCCATGCAATGAATTACCAAGCCAAGCAACACCTAACCGTGTTGCCTAATTTGTTTAACTCTAATAAACTAAGCCCATGAAAAAACACTTATTTTTAACGCTAATTACCCTTACCTTTTCAACTCATGCGCTTGCTGAAATTTATAAGCGTGTGGATCCGGATGGTCGCGTTACGTACTCCAATATCAAATCAAAAGGCGCTACACGCCTGGAGATAGACCCTGATGCCAATGCAATAAGCAATGACCGTGCTAAAGCTATTGGCAATAGCTCTGTAAATAAGCGCACTGCCACACCAGAGGGTTTTCCCCGCGTAGATAAAGACACACAGAATCAGCGTGACAGTAAGCGTAAAAGCATTTTACAAAATGAGCTAGAGGCTGAAAAAGCGGCGCTTGAAGAAGCTAAAAAAGCCTACGCTGAAGGAGAGTCCAATCCAGAGGTTTATCAAACTGCCACTGGCCAGACTTTCCGCAATGTGCCAAAGTTTGAAGAGAAAATGAAAAACCTGAAAGCTAATGTAGATAATCATCAAAAGAATATTGAGTTGCTGCAAAAAGAGCTTGATTCTTTGAAATAGCAGTTATACAGGAGCGGTCTTTAGACCGCGAAAAACCTAACTCCTCTGCACCCATACTTATCGCGGTCAAAGACCGCTCCTACCAAAACAACCTTTCAACACCTGCCTAAGAATATACTACAAAGCCCGTAAAGGGCTTCCCCACAGAATATATCTGCTAAGACCGCAGGGGTCTTCTCCGCAGAATATACCAGCTAAAGCTGGTTATTCGTGCGCGAAAGCAGATTATTTCACACTATACCTGCCAGTTTTTACTGGCTTATCGCACCAATCTTGTAGCTTTAGCTACTTAGATTGGTGGTGATGCCAAAAACTGGTAGTAAATTGGGTAAGCCAAATGCTGGCTCATGTGTGAAACTGGCCTGTCTTTTGCTTTATTCATAGTAATATGACTGAAACTTTGAATTCAGTATTACTTTTGGGTTTAATACTACTATGGTTCAACCAACGCCAGACCACTTTGCCGGTTTAGAGCACTTAGCTACAGCAATTATCCTGCTCGACGACAATCGCCGCGTGGTTTACGTCAACCCGGGCGCAGAGATTATTTTTGCATTCAGTGCCACCCAGATAATGGGGCTGCACATTAACGAAGTTTTCCCAAACTGCGATATTCTCATGCTTGCTGTTAATAATGCCATTAAGCAGCAAAGCCCATTCCGCGAGCATGAATTTACCATTAGTACGCATCGGCATAATTCTTTTGCTGTCACCTGCACCGTTACCCCCATAGAATCACCGGCTGCAAGCTTGATTTTAGAGTTTCAACCTATGGATGCACAGCTTCGTATTGCGCGAGAAGAACGCATGCTTATTCAACAGCAAGCCAATGCAGAACTACTGCGCAACCTGGCACACGAAATACGCAACCCGCTTGGCGGCCTGCGCGGGGCAGCACAACTATTGGAGCATGAGCTACCCTCCCCGAATTTGCGTGAATATACACAAGTGATTATTAAGGAAGCAGATAGATTGCAAGCGTTGATGGATAGATTGCTCATTCCCCATCGCGTGCCCAAGTATCAACCGACCAATATTCACGAGGTGTTAGAACGAGTAAGGAGTTTATTGCTCGCAGAGTCCCCGCAATCTGTGCTGATAAAGCGCGATTACGACTTAAGCCTGCCTGAGCTAATAGGCGACCGCGAAAAGCTGATACAAGCGGTGCTTAATATTGCGCGCAATGCAGTACAAGCCATGCAAGCGCATAAAACTCCGGCGAGTCAAATCACATTTAGAACACGTGCAGAGCGACAAGTGACGCTAGCAAGAAAACGTTACCGCGTTGCCATTAAACTTGAAATTATTGATAACGGACCGGGGATTCCAGCAGATATCCGTGACCGAATATTTTACCCATTAGTCTCCGGCAGCGAGGGTGGTTCAGGCTTAGGCTTAACCTTGGCCCAAACGTTTATTACACAACATCATGGCATGATTGAGTGCACGAGTGAACCGGGGAATACTTGCTTTACGATTTTATTACCAATTGAAACCAGTGTAGTTAAACCTGTTACTGAAACACTATAAGCTTGTAGCAAATAATATGCACACGTCTACAGATCAGCATTTTGAATTAATTAAGTTTTGAATATGAGAACAATATGAAACCAATCTGGATTATTGATGACGACAAATCTATCCGCTGGGTATTTGAAAAAGCACTTGCACGCACCGATTTGGATTTTAAAACCTTTTCATCCGTCGCTGAGGCACTAAACGCATTAGAGCGCGAACAGCCGCAAGTGGTGGTCAGTGACATTCGCATGCCCAATGGTTCGGGATTAGATTTTTTAAGTGAAATCAAACAAAAATATCCTGATATCCCTGTGATTATCATGACCGCTTATTCCGACCTGGAAAGTGCTGTTGCTGCCTTTCAAGGCGGCGCATTTGAATATCTTGCCAAGCCTTTTGATGTAGACCAAGCAATTGATATTATCAAACGTGCAGTAGAAGAAAGTACAAGGCAAGCATCGGAAAGTACGGGTAATGTCAGCAGTGAAGAAACACCGGAAATTATAGGGCAGGCACCGTCCATGCAAGAGGTATTTAGAGCCATCGGGCGCTTGAGCCGCTCACATGCCACTGTACTAATCAATGGCGAGTCTGGCAGCGGCAAAGAGTTGGTGGCACGTGCCTTGCATCGCCATAGCCCACGTGCTGACAAACCTTTTATCGCCATTAATACTGCAGCAATTCCCAAAGACCTATTAGAGTCTGAATTATTTGGCCATGAGCGTGGCGCTTTTACCGGGGCAGCCGCATCACGCCGCGGGCGGTTTGAGCAGGCAGACACCGGCACTTTGTTTCTGGATGAAATTGGCGACATGCCTGCCGACTTACAAACAAGGCTATTACGTGTGTTAAGTGATGGTCAGTTTTACCGTGTAGGCGGGCACCAGCCGATTAAAGTCAATGTACGTATCATTGCAGCAACCCACCAGGATTTAGAGCAACGTGTGAAGAACGGCTTGTTTC
>JBAQME010000022.1:0-19704 GCA_049302535.1 Methylotenera sp. | reverse complement strand
ACATATCATGTGCAATTGCATTCAGTCTGGCGCCCAAAACTGCTTCTAAAGCGGTTTCCCAGCCGGATTTAATGCTAATTGCCTGCCAGATACGCGGGCTATTATTCAAACCCAGATTCTTCAGCCAGGCGGCCAAAGCTGTTTCGTTATTGGCATCACGCATCGATTGCTGAATCTTTGCCAAAGAACTTATTTCAGCTTCAAGCACATGCAATTCACGCTGCTGCCCATGGGCGTTTTCCCGTGCTGTTTTAAGGGAATTTTGAGTAACCGTTTCTTTTTCAAGCGTATGGGCGATTTGTGTTTCCATCGCTGCAATTTCCGCTTCCAATGCCGACAGTTCCTTTTGTCTGCTGTTCACTGCGTCATCCGCAGGCATTTGCAATGCCGATAGATTTTGTTGCAACCGCTTTAATTGCTCCATCGTTTCACTGATTGTACGTGCGATATGCCCAATATTCGCTTGCTCCAGGCGCTGTCTTTGTTCCGTATTCAACCAGGCTGTATGGCTGGTATTAAAATCCGCAAGCTCAGTTTGATGCTGCTGCTGTTTTGCAGAAACAGATTCACGCGCTGTTTGAATTGATACTTCGGCAGATGAGAACTCTGTATTTGCAGTTTTTAAGTCTGTTTGTGCTACTGATAATGCGTTTTCAACATTAGTGTGCTGAGCAGCGTTTTTTTCCAGTTGTGAAACCAATTGCTGTAATTGCTGTTGCATGCGCTCACGCGCATCTGCCGTGTTTTTTACTTGATTTTCCAGGTTTGAAACGGCAGCATTTGCTTCATAATAATTTGCCTGCGCCGTATTTACTGTTTCTGTTGCCAAGACATGTTGCTGCCTGACTGTTTCCAGAACACTTTCACTATTGCGCAAACTTGCCATTTGCGCTTCAAGCTCATTGACCAGCTTTTCTACGTTACGCTGCGCCTTTTCCCAGTGTGTACTGGCTTCCTGTTTCTTTAGCAGCCAGACCTGGCCTTTAGTGACATTTAAGGCTTCCTGTAGGCGATGATATTCTTCAGCGACAACAGCCTGGGATTGCAGCCGTAGAATCTGTTTGTCCAGTTCACGTAAAATGTCTTCTACCCGTGTCAGATTTTCACGCGTGTCGCGCAAACGCAATTCGGTTTCGCGCCGGCGCTCCTTGTACTTGGTAATACCTGCTGCCTCTTCCAGGAATACCCGCATTTCTTCGGGTTTAGCCTCCACAATGCGGCTAATGGTGTTCTGCCCAATAATCGCGTAAGCACGGCCACCTAAACCGGTACCCAGGAATAGATCAGCCACATCACGACGACGCACCGCGGTGTTGTTAATATAGTAAGTGGAACCTTTGTCGCGCTCGATTACGCGTTTGACAGAGATTTCAGCGTATTGCGACCATTCGCCAGAAGCACCGCCCAAGCTGTTATCAAATACCAATTCCACACTGGCGCGCGAAATAGGTTTGCGATTGCCTGAACCGTTAAAAATCACGGCATCCATGGCATCGGCGCGCATTTCTTTGGCAGAAGATTCACCCAAGACCCAACGCACGGATTCCATCACATTGGATTTACCGCAGCCATTAGGCCCGACCACGCCTACACGCTGCCCATGAATATGCAGCGTTGTTGGATCAACAAACGATTTGAATCCGGCCAGTTTTAGATGAGTTAAACGCAAATTGAATTTTTAATTTTTGGTTTGAATTACAGCGTTATAATAACGTTTTTATGCTAAAAGCAGTACTTTACCATCATGACAGAACAATCTTTAGGCGCAAAACCTACCGCGCAACCAACCAAAACACTGGAAACTTTTGAGAATCCAAATAAATCACGCGATTTCCATGTCCATATGGAAATTCCGGAGTTTACCTGCCTGTGCCCAAAAACTGGGCAGCCAGATTTCGCCGTTATTTATCTGGATTACATTCCAGACCAAACTTGTGTGGAACTGAAAAGCTTAAAACTTTATATGTGGTCGTTCCGTGATGAAGGCTGCTTCCATGAAGCAGTCACTAATCGCATTCTAGATGATTTGGTAGCCGCTACCAATCCGAAATTCATGCGTGTTACAGCCAAATTTTACGTTCGTGGCGGCGTATTTACCAATGTGGTTGCAGAACATCGCAAGGCAGGGTGGCAGCCATTGCCACGTGTGGATCTGACGCAGTTTGAAAGCCAATCAAATATACGAGGCTAGAATTAAGCACTGCTTTAAATATTGCTTTAATGCTATTGCATATAAATCGTAGTTTTTATATGGCTTTTAATAAATGAATGGGTAGGAATTTTGCTGAAATTAAAACTTTACTTAATTTCAATAAAATATAATGAAAGTCATTGACAACTACCTTGCCCATCTTTAATATGGCGCCTCGCTGACATCGCAACGAATTTAAAGCGATAAATGATGTAGGTACGGGGGTATAGCTCAGCTGGGAGAGCGCTTGCATGGCATGCAAGAGGTCAGCGGTTCGATCCCGCTTACCTCCACCAAAATCGTTAAAATTTAGTCTGGATTTGCAACTCACTTCTAGGTTTTATCAGCGATCTGTAGTATAATGTTGCACTTGTTGTTTAGCAGTAAAAATTCTTAGGTCCCCATCGTCTAGAGGCCTAGGACACCTCCCTTTCACGGAGGCGACCGGGGTTCGAATCCCCGTGGGGACGCCAAATATTTTTTTAAGTCATTTGATTTTAAATGGCTTAAAAATAAATTCTCGGCAATAAATTCATAAAGAGTCACTGTTGTAGTAAATGAAGCTCTGCTCTCGTTTAGTAAATCTCTGTTTATTTCTTATCTTTACCCTATTTGGTTGCCAATAATGCCACCTACTGCCACGCCGCCAATGGTTCCCATCTATATAGACAGTTATCTAAACTGTAAGCAGATTGTGCATTGACTACAAACACAAAGTCTGTGCGTTAGCGTGCATAGTGTGAAATTTATTGGCTACCAGATTTAAAAATGTGTAATATTGTGTGCACAGGTTAAGATTTCTTTGTCTTAAAAATCCACGTATAGATTGACTGAGTTTTTATGGACGTCACACAAAATCCTCACCTAAATCATCTGCTTGACGCGCTGCTAAAAGCTGATTATGACCGACTGTTTCCAAATCTGGAGTTGGTTGAAATGCCGTTAGGTCAGGTTCTATGCGAGTCTGGTGACAAATTAAAACATGTGTACTTCCCTACTACTTCCATTGTGTCATTACTTTATGTGATGGAAAATGGTGCTTCGGCAGAAATTGCTGTGGTCGGTAATGAGGGAATCCTTGGTGTTCCAATTTTATTGGGTGGTGATAGCACGCCAAGTAGAGCCGTTGTGCAGAGTGCAGGTCACGGCTACCGAATGAAAGCGCTGCTATTGAAAAATGAGTTTGTTCGGGTGGGTCCATTGCAGCGCCTCTTATTGCGCTATACTCAAGCGCTAATTACACAGATGGCGCAAACCGCAGTATGTAATCGGCACCATTCAGTAGAACAGCAGTTATGCCGTTGGTTGTTATTAAGTCTTGATCGTTTGTCTAGCAATGAATTGAATATGACTCAAGAATTAATAGCCAATATGCTTGGCGTACGCCGCGAAGGTGTTACAGAAGCCGCTGGGGCGTTACAACACCTAGGATTAATTAATTATAGTCGCGGCCATATCAAGGTGCTTGATAGGAATGGTCTGGAAGCAAAAAGCTGCGAATGCTACCAGGTCGTTAAAAAAGAGTTCGATCGCCTGCTGCCGGCATTTCGCGGCATCTCCCTTTAAAATCTATTACTTCTAAACTCATCAGCCCGATGAGCTCAAATCCATTCAAACTGAATTATATAGGGTAGACCGCACGGGTTTAGTCGTATCGACACTTCTGGCTGGGTAAAAGATTTATGTGTGATAGCGAACAGACTACAAGAAATTTTCGCTATAGCTTGGTAGTTCTACTAGTTAATAACATTTCTCTATATACACTCAGACACGAGCATTTATTACCTTAAGTGCTTATGTTTCCTTTTATTGGTATTCCAAAAATTCCTGGAGATATTAAGTGCCCATCAATCAATGCATTCCTCCCATGAATTGTTTACTGGCAGGTCTCCCTAAGGTTGAATATCAGCGCTTGATAATGAGATGCGAAACAATTGATCTTGTACTTAACGACGTACTTTGCAACGCTGGTGATCAAATACACTACGTATACTTTCCGGCCAAAAGCATTATTTCATTGATGAAACACATTGATGCTGACAAAAATATAGAAGTGAGCCTGATTGGAAATGAAGGCATGTTAGGAAGTACGCTCATGCTTGGCGTCGATATAGCACCATTTCGGGCTGTAGTGCAAAAGTCAGGCGCCACATTTCGTATGCCGGCTAAAACGTTCACTCATGAATTGGAACAGAGTTTCATGCTTGAGCATCAGATAAAACGCTACCTCTACGTGTCTCTTAGTCAACTGGTGCAAAATACAGCTTGCAACCGGTTTCATTTAGTAGAAGAACGCCTCGCCCGCCTACTTTTAATGTTTAGAGATAGAGTGCAATCACAGCGCTTTCATGTCACCCAGGAGTCACTTGCCCAGATGCTGGGGGTGCGTCGTGTGGGCGTCACTATGGCTGCGGGGTCGTTGCAGCATAAAAGACTAATTAGCTATAGGCGAGGCGATCTCAAGATTCATGACAACACTGGTTTAGAAGCCGCTTCTTGCAGTTGTTACCATAAAGATAATGAAACATACACCCGTGTTTTTGATGTTAAATGATTTCCTAGCGCCGACCGGCAAGTAAACCAACAATAACCCCAACGCCAGCAGCAATACCAATAAGATGCCATGGATTATCGTGTACATAAACATCGGTAGCCTTAGCTGCACCTTTAGTTCTGGCAAGCACTTTAGATTGAGCATCTGCCATCCTGGCTTTTGCAATACCGAGAGATTGTTCCGCTTTGGCGCGAACTTCTGCCAACTTCTCCCCGCCTGTGCTGGCAGTTGCTTTCAGTAATGCTTCTGTATCTGCTACGGCCTCCTTAAATTCGTTGGTTAATTGGTTTTTATTGAATTGATCAGATAAATTATCCATGTTTTTCTCCACTATTCATTTAAATTGCTCTTAACATCTTTCTTCGTAGCTCAACCCTTAAAAATTGATGCTATTTACGTGCGAACAGGAGAATCGCCCCTGCCACCATTGCCGCCACGCCGGCCCAAACCGGGATGTTGACTGTCTCCTTATCTTTGATAGACAGTTCTATCGGACCTATCTTGGCCTCATGTGTCTCTTTGGTGTAAGTGAAACTGCCATACGCCAACCCTAAAGCACCAGCCACGATCAGTGCAATTGCAAACATCTTAACTGTATTCATTTTGTCTCTTTCTGTATAAACACACTCACTTTAGCAGTGAGAAGGCCTTGGATTTGAATCCTTGAATAAGCAAACCGGTTTGCCGGCCACCTAACTACACCAAGTTCTTTATAATCGTCTTCCTTGGATTACACGTAGCAGTATCACTACGATTGCGATTACCAGGAGAATGTGAATGAATCCACCCATGGTATACGCTGAGACCAAGCCAAGCACCCAAAGGATAATCAATATAACTGCAATGGTTTCAAGCATTTCTTATACTCCTCATATGACGATCACAGACTACTTAACTTTAAGTTGCAAGTCATTTTTAACGGAAGTAACACCCTTAACGCCGCGTGCGACTTCGGCCGCTTTATTTATTTCGGCTTCAGAGCTAACAAATCCGCTCAACTGCACTACGCCCTTGTAGGTTTCAACGTTTATTTCATAAGACTTCAACGTAGGTTCATTTAGTACTGCTGTTTTTACTTTTGTCGTAATAACAGCGTCATCAATGTACTCTCCGGTGCTCTCATGCTTGGTCGTTGATGTATTATCTTTCTTGGGCGTTGCAGTGCAGCCTAGAGTGGTCGCCAGTACGCCAGCAAGGATAATTGCAGGAATGTATTTAAGTTGTTTCATGGCTTTATTCTCCATATAAATTCAAAATGTCAGTGACAGCAAACTTCAAGCAATTTATTTATGTCCACGACCATGATTATTGCCGGAGCGGTTGTTTCCTTTATTCCCTTGATTATCACCTCCGCGGTCATCACGACGATCATCTTGTCGATCACGATGGTATTCCTGATAGTAAGGAACATATTCGCGTTGATACCAGCTATCCTGTACAAAGTAGACCTGCTCACCGCAGGCATTGTATTGGCGGCAATGCTTGCCCCAGTTCTTGCGATGGCCCGGAGGTACACGCAGATAAACTGGCTCACGCACTATATTGGCGCGTTCAATGATTCTAGGTTGACTATAAATCACTTGTGGTTGAGGATAAGGATAATCACCAATATCGATTCGACCATAAAATCCGGGCTGGCCGATGCTGACCGAAACGCCAACATCGGCAGCAAGTGCCGGGGTAGTAAGTGTGGCAGCAGTTATTGCAGCCGCGATTGATAAAAATTTCATGTTAGAACTCCTGTAGTGATTCATTAACAGTGGTGATTAATTAATCTTTGTAAAAATTAGAGCTGATGAATTTAATGCTGTCTCAGCATTCCAAGTTCGAGTTCATCACTCATTGCGACCGCGCCCTCTATCCTGTTGTTGCTCTCTCGTTTCCTGCGATCTTGTCCCCTGTTGCTCCTGGCGATCTGCCCCCTGCTGAGGTTGCTGCCTACGATTTTGAACTTCAGTGCGCTCCTGTTGTGAAGATGGTGGGTTTGACCTCTGAATACTCATGCCTCCTTTTTGCGGTGACTGCTCGCGCGTGGCAGCTGGGATATGCTGTTGACGTGGTGTATTTTGCAGATCAGGTGTTCTTGGCATCTGCTGCCCGCGCGGTTCTAATCCTGGCTGTGGTTGTTGCCTTTGATCTTGAACTTCCGGACGCTCTTGCTGTGGAGAAGATGGGGCCGATCTCTGAGTGTCTGCGCCCTGTCTTTGCGGTGGCTCAGAACGTTGAATATCATGCTGCCTACTATCCGTTTCAGGTGCCCTTTGTCTTTCCTGCTGAACCGGCACTCTTGGCGCTGCCTGCTCCTGATAGTGCTGCCGCACTACCGGGTCTTGCGGCTGATAATTGTAATTACGCTGATGAAGCTCATGCTGCTGCTCTAACTGCTGGGGGTACCTATCCCCTGAATACTGCCGCTGGTATACAGGTGGCGGTGCGGGCGGTGGCGCAGAACGGCGATCCCATCTATCCCAACCGCTTCTATGTTGATCCCAGTCATGGCCCCAGTGATCACCCCAGCGTGGTGGTGCATCACGACGCCATCCGTGAAAGTACACAGGAGGCCGCAGGTAGTACCGCACGGGGACTCGCAAGATAAATACTGGCACATACTCTGGCTCCACCAGCCACCAAGGGCCGTTATACCAGGAGCTAGCGTACCAGTAATCATCCTGGTAGACCCAATACATCCCATCGTAAAAGAAGAGGTTTGCTTGCAATCGCGGGGCATAATAAACCGGGTACCCAGGCACAACAACAAGCTCCGGGTATGCCGGGAAGTTAATGCCGATGCTGACATGTGGCAGCCCAATACCAATGCCTACTTGAACCGCAGCTGAAGTTACAGAACACAACAACATCCCCAGCACAATTAACAGATAACGGATTTTCATCATTTTATGATCTCCAGTTTGATAACTTAGGGTCGGAGTCATGCTGCTCGCACTAAATGCGCCCCGCTATTAACTTTGATTATGCTATTCCATTTAATCCAGCTGCTTCAGTTCGATAACGCACATAAGAAATAAAATACACATACATCGTCGATTAAGTACGTGTAACGATTTATAACTGAGACTTTAACGTTATGCTATACGTGCGATACCGTACAGACGGCAAATAGCCTGAGTGTTATTTTTTCTCACCTTGGCTTGTAGAGTCATTTCTCCTAACAATTTTAGCCTTAGCTGTTTCACTCTATCGTCATCGGTTCTTGTGATTTTTTTTGTTTTTCCTCTGTCGTGTTAACAAAGGAAAATTATTCGTTGGAGATACTTAATGGTGGTAAATAAAATTGAGTGCCCCAGCATCGTACAACTTGCTGCAGTATTTTTCCTGACGTTACTCGCTGGCTGTAGCTCAATACCCACGATGGTGCCAGACATGGCAATGCAACCATCGCATCCGGTACAACTTGAGGGTGCGCATGGCCCTTTATCTCCCCAGCAGAGCAAAGCGATTCTCGCCAAACTTAAAAAGAATAGCGACGATACCGATATTTTCGATAAACATCTGGCACTAGAGGGTGAGATTGTCGGCAGTCCGCTCGTGGTGGGCAACAAAGTGGAACTGCTGGTGGATGGCCCTACCACTTATGACGCCATGTACGCTGCTATGGAAAATGCGAAAGACCATATCAATATGGAAACTTTCATCATTGAAGATGATGAGATCGGACAGCGTTTCGCCAAACTATTAATCAGCAAGCAACGTAGCGGTGTGCAGGTCAACCTTATTTACGATAGTGTTGGTTCTATGCGTACGCCTAAAGAGTTTTTCATGCCGCTGAAAGAAAGCGGCGGAAACGTTCTTGAATTCAACCCGGTTAATCCGCTTAATGCGCGTAAAAGCTGGCAAGTCACCCAGCGTGATCACCGCAAGCTATTGATCATAGATGGGCAGGTTGCCTTCGTGGGCGGCATCAATATCAGCAGCGTCTACTCCAGCGGTTCATTTGGCAGATCAAAACCCAGCAAAGGTGTTCAGCCATGGCGTGACACTCATTTACGCATGGCGGGGCCGGTAGTCAGTGAATTCCAGAGACTATTTATGGCGACATGGAACCAGCAAAAAGGTGAATCATTGGCCACTAGAAATTATTTTCCTGAGCTCAGCAGTAAGGGTAATGAGGTCGTGCGCGCCATCGGTAGTTCGCCTGAGGAACCCTATAGCCAGATCTATGCGACACTGCTCTCGGCTATTAATAGTGCAGAAACCCAGGTTTTTCTGACCAATGCCTATTTTGTCCCTGATCCGCAGCTACTAGCCGCATTGAAAGAGGCTGTGCAGCGTGGTGTTGATGTAAGATTGTTGTTACCTGAAAAAACAGACTCTGTCTTGGTGTTCCATGCATCGCGCTCTTATTACGATGAGCTGCTGAGCTCTGGCGTAAAAATCTATGAGCGGCAAGATGCATTGTTGCATGCCAAAACCGCGCTCGTAGACGGCGTATGGTCTACCATAGGATCAACCAATCTGGACTGGCGCAGTTTCGTCAATAACCAGGAAATCAATGCAGTAGTACTGGGTCAGGATTTTGGTAAGCAAATGCAATCCATGTTCGAGAAAGACTTGGAATCATCCAAACCCGTGACGCTCGAAGCTTGGAGAAAGCGCTCTATCAGCGCCCGCATCAAGGAGAGAGCCGCGCGTTTTTGGGCTCACTGGTTATAAGCTTTGATATTTGCTAATTCAAATCAGGTTTGTAATGTGGCATATTTGAGGTTAAGACGTATGCGTTGGATGCCTATCTTCATGCTTATTTGCAGTGTATGGTTTTCTAGTGGTTACTCTTATGCTGCCGAATCGGATGTGTCTAACATACCGCTACGCGCCAAGTATCTGGAATTAAACAAGAAGCTAAGTAACAATCAGTTTCAACGCGCACTTTATCTTAACTCTACAGAATCCTCGCACGATCTGAAGGGTGAAATTTATGCCGTGGTAGATTATCCATTTGCCACCGTTAACTTAGCGCTCAACGATCCCGCGCATTGGTGTGACGTGCTGATACTGCATATTAATATCAAATACTGTCATGCTGCTAACAATCAGTCCGGTACTGTGCTTACCATCGATCTCGGTAAAAAATACGACCAGCCGCTAGCGGATGCCTATCGGGTTGATTTCAATTATAAGGAGATCATCACAACGCCGGATTATTTTGCAATTGAGCTTAATGCCGAGAGCGGACCATTGAATACGCGCGATTATCGTATCTGGATTGAAGCTACACCGGTTACAGACGACCGCACTTTTTTACATTTCACTTATGCTTATGCTTTTGGTTTAACAGCCAGCCTCGCCATGCAAGGTTATCTGGCAACTATAGGCCGTGATAAGGTTGGATTTACCGCCACAGGTAAACTTCCCAATGGCCAAACAACCTATATTCAAGGGGTACGTGGCGTGGTGGAGCGCAATACCATGCGCTATTATCTGGCGATTGATGCTTACCTTGCTGCATTGACCTCTCCAGCCAAAAGCCAGTTAGAGCAACGATTGCAGCGTTGGTATAACTCAACTGATCAATATTACCGTCAGTTGCACGAAGTAGAACGAAAAGATTATCTGGAAATGAAGCGTAAGGAGTATCAGCGTCAACAGTAATGGCTAAATGAAAATCCTCGCGCTTATTATCGAGTCGTGCGCCCTGCTTCATTCAAATATTAATGTCAATTATTTAAAAATAGAGGTGAATTCATGTATTACATAGTTGAAACCAACAAATCATTTAACCATGCGTCAACAGACCTTGAATCAGCAGTTAAAAGTCATGGCTTCGGAGTGATGCATATCCACGACTTAGGCAATACTCTACGCAGCAAAGGCATTGCATTTAATGAGGAATGCAAAGTTTTTGAAGTCTGCAATCCTGGACAGGCTGCAAAAGTTTTGTCCACCGACATGCGCCTGAATATGGCATTACCGTGTCGCATCTCGGTATTTACGGAGCAAGGTAAAACGAAAATAGGCCTAATAAGGCCTATACAAATGCTTTCAGCACTATCGCAAAATGCAGACTTGCTTCAAGTAGCCAAAGAGGTAGAGGAAAAGACTATCCAAATGGTTGATGAGGCAAAATGAATAAACTTCACCACCACAATTATTTTGGCATAAACGCAATTCACATGCACAATTTTGAGCACGTATGATCTTCAAGCTGATTGAAGAACTCGTAGAACTGGCTCTCATCGTCACCAGCCTTTATTTTGTAATAGGGACATACCTGCGCTACAACCAGCCTGAATGGGTTGAACCGAAGGAAAAACACCGCTTAACTATTCTATTTGTGCTCATTCTCATAGTAACCATAGTTAAAGTGAGTGAAGATGTGCTGAATGGGGAATCGGGTCATATTGACAGAATTATTTTACTTTTTATTCATGGTCTTGTTCCGAGCGCGCTAGTAAGCATCTTTGAGGCAGTCACATTGACAGGCTCATCAAGACTTCTCTTCCCTCTAGCAACCGTTGTGACAGTCGCACTTCTGTGCGCAAAACGACGCGCTGAGGCTTTACTCGTATCAGCTTCGGTTCTTAGCGGTGCAATTGTCATTTATTTTGTCAAAATGATGACCATCCGCACTCGCCCATCGCTATGGGATACAGAATGGTATTGGGGTTCCAGCTTTCCTAGTGGCCATACGTTAGCAGTTGCTGCATTCTCTACTGCTATTGTTTTATGTGTTGGGAAAATTAGACCAAAATCGCGCAATCTGGCGTTGGCAATAGCAATCTTATGGGTTTCATTTGTCGCCCTTTCTCGTATGGTACTTGGCGTGCACTGGCCAACTGACGTATTAGTTGCCGCATGCATAGGCGCATTCCTGCCCTTGGCTATCCGTGCTGCTATAGAGTCACACGTTAGCTAATATTGTAGTTTGCAGTCCCGGCACTGGAGCGTTAACCTGCTCACTCCTAATTCACATATCTTACCTGTGATGATCGTCATGATCTCCACCGCGATCATCTCTGCGATCATCGTGACCTCTTTCTTGATCATGGCCTCTATGATAGCCTTCATCATGATACCCCCTGACGTAGCATCCGCTCAACCCAATCACCATCAAACTTAAAACTAACAATAATTTTTTCATGGCAACTCCTTCTATGAAATCTGCTAATCCATGATTGTCGCTGTTTACCTTATTTAAATTTATGCTAATCGTATTAAGCAAGGGCAAAATAGCACTTTAGAAATATGCTGAGTCGAGAAAACTGCATATACGGCATATTTCTATAAGCTATCCTGCAATATGGTCAATTTGCAATAAACAATGAAAATGTAAGAAGAAGGCATCATTCTCGCTCCAGCATTACATTTTCGATTACTTACTTATGCTCACTAGCCTCTTCTTTGATTGCTTTACCGCCTTGTTCGATATCCTTGCCCGCGCCTTCGACTGTATTACAACCGGTAAGTGCTGCCGCAGTGCCGGCCAAGAATATTGTTGTGAGCAGTAGCATGAAAACTCTTTTAATCATGATGTAACTCCTGGTCTAGAAAACGTATTTAAGAAATGGAATCCAAAAAAAACAGATACTCTCTTGAACGCCACTAAGTTTTGTGATGCACGAACAAGGTTTGTAGCTTCGTGCGTTACCGAACTGAGTGCACTTAATGTCAACCATGTACGCGTCAACTATGTAAACACAAATACCTGAGTGAGCTTAGTCTTTTTTCAGCAATAAGCTGTTTTTGACCGATTTCACACCTTCAGTTTCAACTGCAATCTTTTCAGCTTGCTGAATTTGACTTTCAGTTTCAACAAATCCACTTAGTAATACAACACCTTGATGGGTCTTAACACTTACCTTCAGGCTTTTTAAACCCTCATCTTTCAACAAATTACCTTTGACTCTTGAGGTAATAACGCTATCTTTTGCAACGCGTTTAACATTTTTCTGTTCAGCTTGTGATTTGTAATTTGTATATTCTTCCTGGTCAAGACTGCCATCCTTATTTTTATCAGCTGTAGAAAAATGACCGGAAAAAAGCTTTTCATTTTTCACTTCTGATGGAGTAAGGCTGTTGCTGCTATCAGTATCCAAGGCTTTGAATGATGTGGTATACGCATTTTGATTAGCATCATTCAGATTATCCAATGCAAAAACCTGCTGGCTAGCTGAAATTGTGGTCAACGCAATAACGAGTAGAGAAAATTTAAAGTGTGCGATATTTTTCATGGGAACTTCCTATTGATAATGTAAAAATGAACTACAGTTCAGAATAAGAAGAATATCTAATTGAGTCTGTGCGCTAGCAAACATAACGAACTATTTCAGTTTTAATTATTTGTAGCTTTTTTTGGATTAAGAATACGCGATTCATAGACATTAAAAGCACAGAATACCTTCGAATAGACTTTGCCTGGAATATACCGCCAGCTTTTACATCTGCGGCACAAGCACCTTTACAACATCAATGAACCAAATAAAGTTCGTCGCGGAATTGATCTAGCCTTCAGCAACCCGCTTTGCAATGTAGGCAAGCGCCTCATCGACCTGGTCAATCAAGATCAAGCATAAGTCGTCCTTTTCCAGGCGAGACATTGCGCTATCAATCGCTAAAAACTCACCGCGAATCTCGTCTATTTTTTTTGCGCGTTTAACATTTACCAAACCATCCCGTAGAAGCTTCAACACCTCGCCATCAGCACGCCCACGCTGGCATTGATCTTGATACAGAATGATTTCGTCAAAAGCATCACCTAAAATCTCGGACTGGCGGCTGATGTCAACATCGCGTCGATCCCCAGCACCGCTAATGACAACGATGCGTTTTTTTGCCGGGATTTTTTCAATGGCCGCAACCAGTGCGACTATCGCATCGGGATTGTGGCCGTAGTCGGCAATTACATTTGCACCGCGATAATCAAAGAAATTAAATCGGCCGGGTGCCGTCTGTGCGTCATTTACAAATGAAGCTACGCCGCGGCGTATCGTGTCCCAATCCACATTCAATGCCCAGGCGGCAGCTACTGCAGCCATTGCATTCTCAATCTGGAAGCCTATGGTGCCGTTGCGTGTGATTGGAATTTGCGAAAGCTCGATACGTTGCTCGAATGGAGTCTGCTCAACCTGGCTTTGTGCCGCTACGAGCTGGCCATTTTCCACATACACAATACGGCGACCCAGTGCATAATGCGTAGCCATCACAGGGTGATGACGGTCTTGTGTGAAAAATGTGACAGAGCCAGGACATGCGTCAGCCATGTTTGCCGCCATGGGATCAGCAGCATTCAGCACAGCTACGCCATCTGGCGCGACATTTTGCACTATTACCCGTTTCACTACCGCGAGATCTTCCACCGTAGTGATATAACTCAACCCCAGGTGGTCACCCATGCCGATGTTGGTAACAACGGCCACATTGCAGCGATCAAACGCCAGCCCCTCTCGCAACACGCCGCCGCGCGCAGTTTCAAATACAGCCGCATCGACATCCGGATGCAGCAATACATTACGCGCGCTTTTAGGCCCGCTGCAATCACCGGTATCGATGCGTTTACCTTGGATATAAACACCATCGGAGTTGGTCATGCCAACGCGCAAACCCTGACAGCTCATGATATGTGCTATCAAACGTACAGTGGTGGTTTTGCCATTGGTGCCAGCTACCGCCACCAGCGGGATGCGCCCATTCTCGCCCGCGGCAAATATGCTTGAAACTATTGCCTTGCCTACTGCGCGGCCTTTACCGAATGACGGTTGCAAATGCATGCGCAGCCCAGGCGCAGCATTGACTTCGACGATGCCGCCACCCTGTTCTGCTAAAGGTTTATCGACCGTGTCGCACACCACATCCACACCGCAGATGTCCAAGCCTATCATTCCCGCAGCAGCAACAGCAGAAGCCGCTAGTTCCGGATGTACATAGTCGGTTACATCAGTCGCGGTGCCACCTGTACTTAGGTTTGCATTGTTACGCAGGATAACGCGCGCACCTTTGGGCGGCACAGACTCCGCCGTGAAGTTTTGCGCTTCTAAACTAGCCAAGGCAATATCGTCGATGCGGATTTTGGTTAACGAAGTTGCATGTCCGCTGCCACGACGCGGGTCGCTATTCACCTGCCCTACCAAGTCACGGATGCTATGTACGCCGTCACCGATTACCAATGGTGGGTCACGCCTTGCCGCCGCCACAATCTGATCGCCAACTACCAGTAAACGGAAATCACTGCCGGGCAGAAACCGCTCCACCAGCACTTCATCACTAATGGCCACTGCTGCTGCATAGGCTGCATTCAACTGTTCGCGTGTAGTGATGTTGACTGTAACACCCTTGCCCTGATTGCCATCCTTGGGTTTAACTACCGCAGGACCAGCTATTTCAGTCATGGCAAGCCATGCATCTTCAATATCAGACACTTCCCGACCATTCGGCACTGGCACGCCAGCCGCATCAAGCAGTCTTTTAGTGAGTTCTTTATCTTGTGCGATAGTTTCAGCGATAGCACTGCTGCGGTCAGTTTCCGCCGCCTGTATGCGGCGCTGCTTGCTACCCCAGCCAAACTGCACCAAACTGCCTTCAGTGAGGCGTCGAAATGGAATACCTCTTGCTGTAGCGGCATCTACAATAGAGCCAGTACTTGGCCCCAATCGCACATCTTCATCTAAATCCTTTAATTGTGCCAAAGCTGCATCAAGGTCAAAAGCTGAATCAGTAACGGCAGCACTACATAACTCCTGCGCCAGTTCAAGTGCCAGCCTGCCGACTGCTTCTTCGCTATATTCAACTACCACTTGATATACACTGGATTCTAATGTTGCCGCTGTGCGACTGAAGGTGACCTGGCAGCCTGCCTGCGACTGCAACGCAAGCGCAGCGGCTTCTAAAACATGCGCCATGGAAACCGCTTCAGTATGGCCAGATAGCTGTAACGGGCCAATTGCCGGAAATAATGCGCGCAGCCTTGATTCAAAACCGCTGATATTCGCTATGCAATTTTCAACATCGGTGCAAGTAACAACCGCCTCAATTGAGGTGTGTCGGCTCCACAGATTGGGGCCGCGCAGCGCACGAACTCGTGATACTTCCATTAAACAGTTTTCCTTGTATTTGCAAATTTTATTTCAACCAACATAGCAAGAACGCAGCCCAGCTTAGTTAACATGAACATCCGCCCGTTTAACCGCAAAGGTCTCGATGCCTGCCTGGATTAATTCAGGAGATATGCCTAGCGCCCATGCTGCACCTACGGCAGCCAATACATGCTCAAGCTGTGCACTATGGCTGTCTGCTCCCAGTAATGGAATAGCAGCTAATTTTGTCAGCACTAGATTCTCGGCACCTGTAGCGAGCGTAATGCCATTATCATTCAGCAGCACCGCACGGCCGCCTTGTTTCAAGTGCTCAACAACGACAGGTAATCCGGCATTGCGCGCAAAGAAAATCACTTCGCCGTCGCATAATTCAGCCATCTGCGCTACCAATGGGTCAGCTGCATTCAGCACGGCTGCTCCGTTACCAAGCACAACATCGACTTGTGTGCGCACTACGTTGTAAACCTGTTCCGGCGTCTCAATGTAACATGCACCGAAATGCTGTTCAGGCTTGATATTGGTAACAACGCCTACATGGCAGCGGTCGTAACCCAAACCCTCGGTCAAAATTGTAGTAACACCATTTACAATCACTGCAGTTTCTACCGTTCGGTTCATCAATACCTTCTGTGCGGCTGTCCACGTAGCGCAGTCACGTTTTTCAACCAGTCTCTGGTCAAAGAAAAGACCTGCGCTACATGCCAACCCCACACGTTTACTACTTAAATGCACCAGTCTTGCCACGATTTTTGCAACCAGTGTTTTTCCGCTGCTGCCTGCAATACCAACAATGGGGATTCGGCCACTTTCGTCTTCAGCAAACAAACTATCGACAATCGCCTTGCCCACCGGGCGCGGCTGGCCTTCAGCCGGTTTAAGGTGCATAAGCAAGCCAGGCCCGGCATTGACTTCAACAATTGCACCACGTTGAGTATCTAAAGGCTGCGAAATGTCTTCAGCCACCATATCAATACCCGCAATATCAAGACCAACGACACGTGCAGCCAGCGCTGCCACTGCGACAACGTCGGGATGTACAAGGTCTGTCACATCAAGTGCCACGTTGCCATTGCGTTGAATAATCACTGACCTATTTTCAGGCAGAATTGAATCGGGGGTGAAACCCTGTCGTTCAATTTCAAACACCACAGAAGGATTTTTATCGATTAAAACCAGGTCAAGCGGAAACTCTTCCGCCTCTCCGCGCCGGGGATCGGTATTGATTTGCCGGTCAATTAATTGTCGGATGGTGGAGCTGCCATCGCCCACCACGGACACAGACTCACCTCGCGCCGCGGCCGCTAATTTTCCGCCTACAATCAGCACGCGATGCTCATTACCACGCACAAAGCGCTCAACCAGGACTTCACTGCCTTCAGCATCGGCCAATTTGAACGCGGCCTCAACTTCGGCACGGGTCATCAGGTCGACAGATACGCCGCGGCCATGATTGCCGTCAGTTGGTTTGACAACCACCGGCACACCAATATCTTCGGCGGCTTCCCAGGCATCTTCCGGGCTTTCAACAATACGGCCTTCAGGAACGGGAACGCCGCATGACTGCAACAAGCGTTTGGTTAAATCCTTGTCGCGCGATATACCTTCCGCAATCGCACCGGTCCGGTCGGTCTCGGCAGTCCAAACGCGGTGCTGGCGTGCACCATAGCCTAATTGCACCAGATTGCCATCGGTCAGGCGAATCGAGGGGATGTGCCGCTCGGTGGCTGCATCAACGATACATGCTGTACTCGGCCCCAGGCACAATGAATCAACCATTTCATGTAGCTTGGCAATCGTGGCGGATACATCAAAAGGACGGTCTTCAATCGCGGCCATGACTAAATCACGTGCCGCAGTAATCGCTGCACGGCTCACCTTCTCGTTGCGTGACCGCACCACTACCTTGTAAACCCCGCGGGCAGAAGTGCTGCGTGCTTTGCCGAAACCACCCTGCATACCAGCCAAAGTTTGAAGCTCGAGCGTGACATGCTCTAAAATATGCCCGGGCCAGGTGCCTTCGCGCACACGTTGCAAAAAGCCGCCGCGTTCGCCGATGCCGCAGCGATGCTCCGCCAAAGAAGGCAGCCATGCGGTTAGTCGTTCATAAAAACCGGGGATGGTATTTGAAGGGGAATCTTCCAATACGCCAATGTCCAGCCAGACCTCCAGCACAGGACGATATGTCCATATATTCGGCCCGCGCAACGGTAAAATCTTGAGAAACTCCATCAATCTGCCTAGATGAATTAAAAGTGTGAATTAAAAATGAAAAAAATAATCGTAAAATTATACCTTATGAAGCTTACTGGAAGCTTACAACACGCTGGCAACAAGCGATTTTATTGCTATTTGTAAGAGCTCCTGAATGTAGTAAACTCAGCGGCTGTGAACAATAACATACTCCCCCGAATTTCAGTCGCCAAAACACTACCGAGTGCCTGGCAGGCTGTTGTAGAAACATACATGCAATCTAAAGTACAACTAAAGCTGGGCAATGCAGAAGAAATTCATGGCTGGCTGGAAATCAACCTTGACGCGCATCTGCATTTCAAAAAACAGTTGCTGGTCGTCACTAACCAACGCCTGCTGCATTTTGATGACGTCACAAATACCGAAAACCCTGCGGAATATGTTTACCATGCGGGGCTAAAGTGTCAACGCCATGACCATGCCGGTGTAGGAAAAATCGAATTGTTTGACGGCGAAGTACGGCTTGCCGTCTGGTTTTACACGCTGGCACATGATATTGCCGCAGCACGTTTTGTCAAACAGTTTGAGCAGCAATTGACCAGCAAGCTTAGCGGTGAGCCGGTTCACGTTGAACCAACCGAACTCTGTCCAAAGTGCCAAACACCACTCTCGGCTGACGATGATGAGTGTCCGCAATGCAGCAGCACTATTGATGCCCCGCCCTCGACTTGGACATTATTCCGCCTGTGGCGCTTTGCCAAGCCTTATCAATGGCAGTTGCTGGCCGGCTTTCTGCTCATGCTGGCCTCCACCGCCGCCACGCTGGTACCGCCCTACCTTACCATCCCGCTGATGGACAAAGTGCTTATTCCCTACCAGAATGGCACTCCCATCGACCCAAAAATGGTAGCGCTGTTACTGACAGGGTTATTCGGTTCCGCACTGCTGGCCTGGGGGCTTGGCTGGGCAAAGACTTACATACTGGCACTGGTCAGTGAGCGTATCGGTGCCGACCTGCGCACCATTACTTACGACCACTTGCTCAAACTTTCCCTGGAATATTTCGGCGGCAAGCGTACGGGTGACTTGATGGCGCGTATCGGTTCAGAATCTGACCGCATCTGTGTGTTTCTATCGCTGCATTTGCTGGATTTTGCAACCGACGTGTTGATGATTGTCATGACAGCTACGATCCTGATTTCCATCAACGCTAAGCTGGCGCTGGTGACATTGCTGCCGTTACCGTTCATTGCCTGGATGATTCACCTGGTGCGCGACAAGCTGCGCACCGGTTTTGAAAAAATCGACCGCGTCTGGTCAGAAGTCAGCAACGTGCTGGCCGACACTATCCCTGGCATTCGCGTGGTCAAAGCTTTTGCACAAGAGGCTCGTGAAGCGGCACGCTTCCGTGAAGCCAACCAGCACAACCTGGCGGTTAACGACCGCATCAACAAAATCTGGTCGCTATTTTCACCAAGCGTCACTCTCCTGACCGAAGTCGGCCTGCTGCTGGTGTGGGCTTTTGGTATCTGGCAGGTGTCACGCAACGAAATCAGCGTCGGTGTGCTGACTGCTTTCCTGGCGTATATCAGCCGTTTTTACACACGGCTTGATTCCATGAGTCGCATCGTTTCGGTCACGCAAAAGGCAGCCTCCGGTGCAAAACGAATTTTTGATATTCTGGATCATGTATCCAGCGTGCCTGAATCGACCAATCCGGTTCA
>JBAQME010000021.1:0-3310 GCA_049302535.1 Methylotenera sp. | reverse complement strand
CCTTGCACCAGAATATCATTCACGCTCATGGCGACCAAGTCGATACCTACGGTGTCATGTTTATTCAGTTCGAACGCAAGTTTTAATTTAGTGCCAACACCGTCAGTACCGGAAACCAGAATCGGCTCCTTGAATTTTTGCGGCACCGCAAATAATGAACCAAAACCGCCAATACCGCCTAGTACCTCCGGACGCATAGTACGTTTGGCAAAAGGTTTAATTTGCTCAACTAAGGCATCACCCGCTTCAATATCCACCCCTGCATCGCGGTAGCTGATAGAAGTTTTATCTGAATTATTGGCACTCAAGGGGGTTCTCGCTTTCTACTAAAAGTGTGTTCTGTCGTTATAATGGCATTTTAACCGAAATGCCTCATTAACCGAAATTTCAGGCATATCGAAATTCCAGACAAACTGAAATGGCGAACTTAAATCACTGGGCTCAAATCATGGCACTTAAATCATGAACAGCAGAACACATTACCTTTGGTGGATTATCGGCCTTTCTGTTTGCGGCCTTATTTACCTGTTAAGCCCGATACTCACGCCATTTTTAATCGCGGCCATTCTGGCATATATCGCCAACCCTTTGGTCAATAGAATCGATGCGTTGAATTTCAGCGGATTTAAGCATAAATTCAGCTATAGCCCTAGCCGCACCATGGCAGCATCGCTCGTAATGCTGCTGCTATTTGCCGTGCTGATACTGATTTTACTGATTGTCATTCCGTTGATGCAAAAAGAATTTTTACTGCTTTCACAAAAACTGCCTGTTTATTTCAACACTGCAAAAACCACCTTGGAACCTTGGCTACAAAAGAATTTTGGCGTTGCAATCAATATTGATTATGCACAGATACAGCAAATTTTGACCGAAAACTGGAAAACCGCCGGCGGGTTCGCCAAACAGATTGCATTGGGAATAGGCAATCAAGGCATGGCGATTATAGGCTGGCTGGCTAATTTGGTCCTTATCCCGCTCGTACTATTTTATCTGCTGGTGGATTGGAACATCATTCTCGCCAAAATCAACCATCTGCTGCCTAGAAGATATACCGCTAAAACACAGGAAATCGCCTCGGATATTGATGCGGTGCTGGCTGAATTTTTGCGCGGGCAGCTCACCGTGATGATACTTATGAGTGCATTTTATGCCACAGGCCTATGGCTGGCAGGACTGGAACTGGCCTTACCGATTGGCGCGCTGTCAGGTTTATTAGGCTTTGTGCCTTATTTAGGGATAGGCACAGGGTTGGGTTTAGCAATACTTTCCGGTTTCCTGCAATTCGGCAGCTTGCATGACCTGATTCCAGTTTTGATCGTATTTGGCCTTGGGCAAGTGGTAGAAAGCATGGCACTCACACCCTGGCTCGTTGGCGACCGCATTGGTTTGCATCCGCTAGTGGTTATTTTTGCACTGATGGCAGGCGGACAGTTATTTGGCTTTACCGGCGTACTGCTTGCGCTGCCTGTTTCTGCTGCCATTGCAGTGGGTTTCCGGCATGCCAAACAACGCTACCTCACCAGCAATTTTTACAACGGTTAATATTTTTTACAATGGTTAATTTAGCTTGAAACAATTACTTTTAGATATTCAACCGCTGGCGCCCCCGACGCTGGATAACTTTATTGCTGGCCGCAATGCAGAAGCTCTGCATAGCCTGCAGATGACGCTTAGCGGCAATGCCGATGTTCACTTCATTTACCTTTGGGGTGAGCAGGGCAGCGGCAAAAGCCATTTACTGCAAGCCTGCATAAATTTGGCGCATGAACAACAGTTACCTCTCTGTGTGGTGGATGACGTAAATACGTTGGATGATGAAGCGCAAATCGCCCTGTTTAACGATTTTAACCAACTCCGCGCGTCTGGCGGCATGCTCATCACCAGCGGCAATGCCGCACCCACGCAAATGGGACTACGCGATGACCTCGCTACCCGCCTTGCCTGGGGTTTAGTGTACCAACTTCACCCGCTCACCGACGAAGAAAAAGCCCAGGCACTCAAAACCCACGCAAAAGAACGTGGCATAAAACTGCCTGATGAGGTTGTAGATTACTGCCTACGCTACTTACGCCGTGATTTGCCTACATTGATGGCGGTGCTGGATGCACTGGATGTATGGTCTCTCACCGAGAAAAAACCAGTGACTGTGCCTATGCTGAAAAAACTACTGCAATTGAATATTGAGGTTTAATACCGCCAAATTCAATGCATTAAAAAATAAACTGTAAAATCACGCTATTGCCAATCAAATACTTTTGATAGATAAACACTATCCCTGAGGTTAAACATGTTACGTATTACTGAAATCAAACTTCCCATTGAGAACGCGCAATCGCTCACGCACCAGGCCGATGAAATTAAAGCGGCGATTTTAAAACGGCTAGAAATTCCCGAGAGTGAGCTGATTCACTTTGACATTTTTAAGCGCGGGGTAGATGCACGTAAATCCCATGCGATCCTGTATGTGTACAGTCTGGATGTTGAAGTCAAAAATGAGGCTAAAATCCTCGCCAAGTTTCGTAAAGATGCTCACGTCAAACCAGCACCGGACACAGAATATAAGTTCGTAGCAACTGCAGATGATGGGGCGCTTTTACCCCCACCCCAACCCTCTCCCTTAAATGGGGAGGGATTTAATCTTAAACCACGCCCGGTTGTTGTCGGCTTTGGCCCCGCCGGCATTTTTGCTGCACTGATTCTGGCGCAATCTGGCTTTAAGCCCATTGTCCTGGAACGCGGCAAGGCAGTGCGTGAACGTACCAAAGACACCTGGGGTCTATGGCGAAAAAACAAATTGAATCCGGAATCCAACGTGCAGTTTGGCGAAGGCGGGGCAGGCACTTTCTCTGACGGAAAACTGTATAGCCAGATTAAAGACCCCAAGCACTATGGCCGCAAGGTGATACAGGAATTTGTAAAAGCAGGTGCACCGGAAGAGATTATGTACGTCAGCCACCCTCATATCGGCACCTTTAGATTGGTTGGCATGGTCGAGGAAATGCGCAAAACCATCATCGAGCTAGGCGGTGAGATACGTTTTGAATCACGCGTAGCAGATATTGAAATCGCAACAGATAAAGATGGGAATAATCAGGTGCAAGGCGTGGTGCTGCAAACAGGCGAACACATTGCCACCAACCATTTAATTCTGGCGGTTGGTCACAGTGCACGTGATACGTTTGAGATGATTTACAAACGCGGTGTTTATATCGAAGCTAAACCTTTCTCTATCGGCTTCCGTATTGAACACCCGCAGTCGCTGATTGACAAGGCCAGATACGGCAAGAGCTACAGTGAGGACTTACTC
>JBAQME010000020.1:0-3021 GCA_049302535.1 Methylotenera sp. | reverse complement strand
CAGAAAAGTGTTTGTTTTCGGTATCTGCTAAAAAATTACCTTTGAGTTTTACGTTAGCGGCAACAGCTGGCTGGTTGGCTGTTACGCTAAAGTCGGTTGCCAGATCTACAGGCTCAGCCAAAGCGATATGGCCTGAGGTCAAATTGAATTTTGACAGTGTGTATTGAGCGTTTGAGGCTTCATCGGTGTAGGTTACAGCAGAATTGCTTACTTTGACGCCGTCAATATCAAATTTAATATCCTGTGATTCTTCGTTTTTACTCAGCAGGTCATCAAAATTGGTGGTGCCGTCCTTGTATTTAATGATATTTGCTTTTGCGCCATCGATGTAAATGGTATCAACAACAAGTTGCTTTTTGAGTAAAGGTAATACGGCGAGCGCTACCTGCGCACTTTGGATAGAGGCAAATTCCTTATCTGATTTATGTTCGGAGATAGAAACTTTGCCTAAATTTGCACCAATTTTTGGCCAAAAAGCCAGTTTGATGTCACCTTCTATATTCAGGGTGCGTTCTTTTTTATCCTGCACCAGCTTGATAATGAGCGGTTTGTAATCATTGGGGTTAAAAGTCGCTGAAATGATTGCTACTGCCAGCAGCAGCAAGGCAACAAGGCCTCCTAAACCGAATAAACCATATTTTAGTAGTTTTTTCATGATGTACTCTATCAATTCAAGATGGTTAACCAAAGCAGATTAAATTCTACCGCCACTTTTTACAATAAGGAAAAGTACCTATAGGCCAGCGGTTTTATAGATCAGCAGCTACTTAAAATACCAGATGACTATTAACCCCAGTGCAATCCGGTACCAGGCGAATATTTTGAAATTATGGCTGCCAACAAAGCGTAGCAGGAATTTAATAGCCACTAAAGCTGATGCAAACGCTGTGACAAAGCCCATGGCAAACATGCCAAAATCATCCATCGAAAGCAGCTTCCAGTTTTTAAGCAAATCGTAACCAGACGCAGCAAACATGATGGGGATAGCTAAAAAGAATGAAAACTCAGTGGCGGTATGGCGATTCAGGCCGAACAGCATGCCGCCTAAAATTGTTGCGCCAGAGCGTGATACCCCCGGAATAAGTGCAGCAGCCTGGGAAAATCCTATCTGCCAGGCTTGTTTTTGAGTCATATCATCAATAGATACCGTTTTGCCCTTGAGCGGCATTTTTTCAATCAGCAAAATTGCCAGGCCGCCTAGAATCAAGGCAATGGCGACAGTGATTGGTGAGAACAGATATTCTTTGATTTTGTCGTGGAAAGCCAAACCGATTAAAGCCGCAGGCAAGAACGCGATGATCAGGTTGAGGGAAAAATTCTGCGCTTTGGTTTGACGGGTAATGTGCCGGGCCGTATCAATCAGCTTGCGGCGGTATTCCCAGCAAACGGCTAAAATCGCGGCCAGCTGAATCACGATGTCGAACACCTTGGCTTTGTCATCATTAAAGCCGAGCAGGTCACCCACAATGATGAGGTGCCCGGTGCTGCTAATTGGCAAGAATTCGGTAGCGCCTTCTACCAAGCCTTGAACAAAGGCTTTGAATAATAAAATTAAATCCATATTTTTGTTTTATCTGTGATGATTTATTTAGTTTTTGTACAACAAAAATGGGCATCCAAGCCCATTTGTTTGATAATTTCAAAGTTATTTAAACATACCTAACAATGCTGTCAGCAGATTGCCGGAGCCGGCATTTATTTCGCCATCAGGGGTCATTTTGTCGATTACTTGTGGCAGGTACTCAGCAATTTTCGCGCTGACTTCGTCCGGATCCATACCCAGTTTGTCGGCGATATTGGTGACGGCGTCATTGCCTAATACTTGTGTAACTTGTTCGGCAGAAATCGACAAATTTTCACCTTTGCCTATCCATGAAGCGGCTTCATCTGCAAAACCACCGGTTTTGAATTTTTCTACAACCCCTTCCAGCCCGCCATTCTGGTTAAATAGATCCATTGCCATTTGTACCATGGCACCTTTATCACCGCCTAGTTTACCCAGCACTGCACCTGCTACGCTATCAAATAATCCCATGATATTTCCTTCATTTCTAAAAAGTTGAAAGTCGCTTAAAAGCGCTCATCATTGCGCAAATAACGCCACTGTCCTACAGGCAGTTTACCTAAGTTTACACTGCCGACGCGAATGCGTTTTAAACCTACAACATGTAGCCCCACCATTTCGCACATGCGGCGAATCTGGCGTTTTTTGCCTTCACGCAGTACAAAGCGCAACTGGTCTTCATTCTGCCAGCTTACTTTGGCTGGCTTCAGTTTTTCACCATCCAGGCTCAAACCAAAATTCAGAAGTTTCATGCCAGCATCACTCAATTCACCGGTGACCCTTACCAAATACTCTTTTTCAACCGTGGAATCTTCACCAATCAGGTGTCGTGCCACACGGCCGTCCTGAGTGAGTACCAACATTCCGGTTGAGTCAATATCCAGGCGGCCGGCAGGGGCTAAGCCATGCAGCATACCGCGGTGGAATTGTTTAGGGTTGTGCTGATGTAGCAGCGGGTCATCCGGCCACTGGTTATCTGGATGCACAAGCACGATTGCAGGTTCATAGCCATCTTCCGCCTGTCCGCTTACGTAACCCACGGGTTTATGCAGAATAATCGTTACATTCTCAGCTTGGTGTTCCTGAGCATAACTACTGATAATGATTTCAGCGTCTGGTTCGATGCGTGTACCTAAGGTTTCAATGATCTCGCCATTGACTTTAACCCAGCCGTTTACAATCCATTCATCAGCTTCACGGCGTGAGCAAAGCCCGCGCTCTGCCATCACTTTTGATAAGCGTGGCTGCTCAGATTGACTTGCGTTGGCTTTAGCGGCAAACACTTCTTTATTCGAGCGGTTTTTATCAAACTCACTGGCTACGAAACCATCACGTACTTTACCGCCACGGCGCGGCGGGTTGCGGTACGCGCCCTCACGGTCAGCCTTGTCGCGGCTGGTGGTGCTATTTCTGCGTGCATCTACCTGCACCGCGCGTGATGCCGGTGCGCGGCTATC
>JBAQME010000019.1:0-1525 GCA_049302535.1 Methylotenera sp. | reverse complement strand
CTTAAACTTCTAATGACGGCATACCCGCACAGGCTCATTAAGCCCTGTGGCATGAGCCCTATGACCAGCAAAGCAAACGCATTGATGCTTAACACAACGCGCATATCCATAGGCGCCTGAATCGGGTGATGATCTTGCGGCTCATCGAAATACATGAGCTTAATCACGCGCAAATAATAAAACGCGCCGATTACCGCCATCAACACGGCAAATACCACCAGCCATAAGAAACCCGCCTGCAAGGCAGCCTGCAGCACTGCAAATTTCGCATAGAAACCTAGTGTCGGGGGAACGCCAGCCATGCTGAACATCACAATCAGCATCAGGAATGCAATCCATGGACTGCGCTGATTGAGACCTTTAAGGTCATCCAGTTTTTCAGCCTCGAACCCTTTGCGTGACAACAGCAGAATAATGCCAAAGCCAGCCAGCGTCATCAATACGTAACTTGCGATGTAAAACAGTGCCGATACAAAACCATTGATAGTGGCGCTCATCAAACCGAACAGCACAAAACCGATGTGTGAAATGGTAGAGTAAGCCAGCATACGTTTCAGGTTGGTTTGTGCAATTGCCGTGATGTTACCGATAATGATAGACAGCACAGCCATAATCACCAGCATCTGCTGCCAATCGACTGCCATAGTTGGTAAAGCTTGCACCAGCAAGCGAATAACAAATGCAAACGCTGACAATTTAGGCACTGAGCTGATCAGTATGGTAATGGCTGTCGGTGAACCTTCATACACGTCAGGCACCCACATTTGGAACGGCACGGCACCTAACTTGAATGCCAATCCGGCAACAATAAACACCAGGCCTAAAATCAGTACTGAATGTGTTTTTTCACCATTCATCAAGGCATGGTTGATGTCCGCAATATTCAGGCTGCCGGTCATGCCGTAAATCATGCTCATGCCGTATAGCAGCATACCGGAAGCAAGCGCGCCCAACACAAAGTATTTCATCGCAGCTTCGGTAGCGCGGGCATTGTCTCGATCCAGCGCCACCAAGGCGTAAAGGCTCAATGACAGCAACTCCAGACCAACATAGAGCGTCAGCATATTCTGCCCGGATACCATAATCATCATGCCGACAACCGAAAACAGTACTAATGCGTAAAATTCCCCGCGGAACATGTTGCGTACTTGGATATATTGTCTGGTGTAGACAAAGATCAGCGAAGTGCCGAGATAAATCATGAGTTTCAGCACATCAGACATCGCATCATCCACAAATGCGCCGGTAAATGCATAACCGACACCGGATGCATGCGTAGTAAATGTAAAGTAAGCCGCCATGAGCAACGCCAATTGCGACAGGCTATAAATCGCAATGCGGTTGGATTGCTTCAAAAACAAATCTGCCAGTAAAACAAGCATTGCCATACCTAAAAGTATCATTTCAGGTAAGGCAGTTATAAGATCGTAACGTATATTTTCCATATGGACACTCTAAAATTTCATTTTATGACTACATTGCGGCGTTGCGCGGTACTCGCAACCTCGCTGTACAACCACGTACT
>JBAQME010000018.1:0-3178 GCA_049302535.1 Methylotenera sp. | reverse complement strand
TCGATGGCGCTTAAAAACCGGGTCGCTTGCCGATGTTGTGCACTGTTCATTGTTTGATTATAAACAAATGCTTTTAAAACTAAAGTGAGAACTCAAAAGCAAGCGCCGGGGTCTGTGATGTAGTAAGCAGGCCAAATTGCTATTATTTGCAGCGGAAACAAATAATGCGTATATCCAGTAGGCCTGACAACCTAGGAGCAATTAAACGTTGAATTTATTTGATGATATAGCTGAGCCAAAGTCCCTGGTGCTGGCTGAGGGCGCAATGCTGCTAAGAGGTTTTGCGCAACGTGAGCAGGCGATTGTGCTTGAAGATTTGCACGGTGTCATAGCGCAAGCGCCGTTTCGGCATATGGTCACGCCAGAAGGTTTTACCATGTCGGTTGCCATGACTAATTGCGGTGAGCTGGGCTGGGTTACCGATAAAACAGGTTATCGCTACGATGCGCGAGATCCCCTAACCGGTCAGCCCTGGCCGGAAATGCCCGCAAGTTTTTTGGCTCTGGCGCACGAGGCTGCCATGCAGGCTGGTTATATCGGCTTTAAGCCGGATGCCTGCCTGATTAACCGATACCAGACCGGTGCGCGCATGAGTCTGCATCAGGATAAAGACGAACGGGATTTTAATCAGCCGATTGTGTCTGTTTCTTTGGGTGTTCCGGCAGTATTTCAGTTGGGTGGTTTTAACAGGAGCGATCAAGCGATAAAGCTGGTGCTTCATCATGGTGACGTGTTGGTATGGGGTGGCGAGTCGCGCTTGCGTTATCACGGTGTGCTGCCACTCAAGGCCGGCAAGCACCCGGCTTTTGGCGAATATCGCATCAATCTTACGTTTCGCAAAGCCGGGTAATTTAAATCTCTACAGCTTTAATGCCAGTTTGATGCGGCGATAGATCTGGCAAAGTTTGGAACCATCCAAATGATAGTGTTTGTGCAGCGGCTGTTTTACTTCCCAGCTTGCAGTCATGCCTGCCGGGAAAGTCACCAAATCACCTTTGCCAAAAGTCACAGGAGCGCCGCCGGTTGGTGTGATAACACATTCGCCTTCTAAGATGTAAGCGATTTCCTGTTCAGGAAACGTCCAGGGAAAAACAGAAACCTCTTTTTGCCAGGTTGGCCATTTGCTGACAGCTAGTGCATCTAAACGCTGCTGGCTTAGGTTTTTTTCTACTGTGATTTGTGTCATGTGTATTCCTTTTAAAAAACGCATTTTATCTTATGGCGCAGCAAACCCGAAACATTACTAGATGAGTGGTTGTTGGCATAAAGTAGTAAAATGCAGTTTTCAGCAACATTCAAAACATCATGCGCGTGAGCTTAGAACAGGCAATTGCCGAACTCAAAAAAGGGGAAGTCGTGGCGATTCCTACCGAGACCGTCTACGGTCTGGCGGCCGATGCGACTAATGATGTTGCGCTAAAAAAGATTTTTACCATTAAACAACGCCCCGCCGACCATCCGTTGATTGTGCATATTGGCGATATCAGCCAGGTGAATGACTGGGTGACGGAGTTTCCTGAAACTGCGGTTAAACTTGCCAAGGCTTTTTGGCCAGGTGCATTGACGCTGGTATTGCCGGCAAAGAGCCATGTGTCGCGCGTGGTTCGCGGCGGCGAATCTACTGTTGCTTTGCGGGTACCTAACCACCCCGTTGCACTTGCTTTGCTTAAACAAAGCGGTCTGAGCGTTGCGGCACCATCAGCCAATTTATTTACGCAACTCAGCCCTACCACAGCGTCGCACGTGGAGGCCGGTTTAGGTAATGCCATTCCGGTGCTGGATGGCGGCGCATGTACCGTGGGTATTGAGTCTACCATTGTCAGTGTGGCCTCTGACGGGCAGTGGCAGCTACTGCGCCCCGGCATGATTGGTGAAGATGAAATAGCAAAAATAGCCGGTACGCCTCAGCAAGCGAAAGTTGCCGCAGTTGGACAGCAAAAAACGCAAGCAATACCAAAAGCGCCCGGGCAGCATGCCCTGCACTACTCCCCACGCACGCCGCTTTCATTATTTAAAGACAGGCAATCATTGATTGCGGCATGCAATACTTTGATGCAAGCAAACTTAACCTGTGCTGCGCTACTGATTGGTGAGGGTGACACACCACGCTGCACCGTGATTACCTTAGCCAGCCAGCCGGAAAAAGTGGCGGAGCGGTTGTACAGTACACTTCATCACCTGGATGCGATGAAAGTCGACCGTTTATTGGTTGAACTGCCACCTGATATCCCGGCATGGATGGCGGTGCTGGATAGATTAAGCCGCGCGGGACATCAGTAGTATACTGAATGCTCTTTGCCAGATTGTCGTTATCCGTGGTTGCTAGCTGTTGCCTACACATGGCAGAATGTAAATCTTAAGTTATAAAACATCACAAGTTCCGAAACATCAAGGTTTTCAAATATATTAGGTTTAAATATGACCATTAAATTGCAACCATTATTTTTAGTGCTGGTAGCGCTGCTGCCGGCATGTAGCTCAATTAACCTGAATCCGTTCGGGTCTGATTCCAAGGAGCAGTCACGCACTCCGCAAAATGCAACTGAATATGTCTGCGATGGGAATAATCGCTTTTATGTGCGCATGCTCAATAATGGTAATGATGCTTGGCTGATTTACCCGGATCATGAAGTTAATTTGCCCAAAGCGAGTGACGGTAGCAATCGCTTTACTAGCGGGGTCATTACATTGGTCATTAATGGCGCGGAAACCACTTTAAATGACGGTGAAAAAATAGCCTACACTGCCTGCAAGCCGCAAGAGAAAAAGTAAGAAGATAACCGTTTTAGTTTTTTCGTTGGTTTATGCAGAAATGGCAATAAAGCTAACCTTTATTTATGAAAATTGCCCTCAAAGCATATGCTGGATGCTGGCTAATTAAACACTTGCTGATAGTACAAAAAAAGCGTAATTTAACCATTCCTGAGCTTGTATTCAAACGGAGCCAGCCATGGATAATAAATATGGGTTAGGCGGCGCCAAAGTCGCCACGGAACACCATAGCTCACACCATAAAACGGTCGTAGCCAACCACCCGTCGCATTGTAAATTTTGTGGTGGGGAACATTTGGTGTTAAGTCCTACAATGCATGATCATTCCTGTGCAGATTGCGGTGAATGGCAAAATGATGTTCCGCAGGGCTATTCAACCGGTAGAAGCAGCGATTACTAAATCAGG
>JBAQME010000017.1:0-2117 GCA_049302535.1 Methylotenera sp. | reverse complement strand
AGTGGCGTGGTGTTACTGAATTCTAGTGTGACATAGCCTTCCCACTCAGGTTCAAACGGAGTGACATTAACAATAATGCCGCAGCGAGCGTAGGTTGATTTCCCCAGGCAAACAGTCAAGACATTGCGCGGGATGCGGAAGTATTCCACGGTGCGGGCAAGTGCGAATGAATTTGGCGGGATGATGCAGTAATCTGCGTTCACTTCAACGAATGAGTTCGGGTCAAAGTTTTTCGGGTCAACAATAGTGCTATTGATGTTGGTAAATAACTTAAATTCTTTTGAGCAGCGAATATCATAGCCGTAGCTGGACGTGCCATAAGACACTATGCGTTGGCCATCTGGCGTCATTTTGACTTGATTTGGCTCGAACGGCTCTATCATGCCATGTTGTTCTGCCATGCGGCGTATCCATCTATCAGATTTAATGCTCATAAGTGTTTAAATTTACAGAGTTAAAAGTGAATCGCATTATAAAGCCTAACGGCTGATTGATGATGAAAAAATATGAGTTTTTGGGCGAAAAAAAACCTCACAGCCCTAGGTTTACTACTAGGTTTGCCATGAGGTTTTTTATAGAACCTGGTTTTGGAACTAAACTTTAGTGTTTGTCGCCGCCCAGTTCAATGCTATAGCGCCAGAATTGGTCTTGAGATTCAAAAATTACGCTTGATTCTGCAGGGTCGCGGCTGCCTGCCTTGTACTGGTGCACAGGAGACTTATCTGCAATCCAAGCTTTAACCACAGGGTCCACCAAGCGCCATTGTGCTTCAACCTCGCTGATATGCAGGTAAAGCGATGGGTCACCTTCCATCAGGTTCAGCATCAGTGATTCGTAAGAGTCGATAGTTTCGTCACCCGGTTGGCGCTGAGGCGCATCAATGCTTAATGTGCGTGTGGCAATATCCAAACCGGGAATCTTGGATTCGATTTCCATTTTGATACATTCACGTGGCTGAATATTCAGCGTGAGCCAGTTTTGATGCTGACCTTCAGCCAATTGCATAGGCGCCTTTTTGAAGCGGATAGAAATGGCCGTGTTGCCTTCGTGCATGCGTTTTGCTGTGCGCACGTAGAATGGCACGCCTTTCCAGCGTGGATTATCAATAAAGAGTTTCAATGCTGCATAAGTTTCAGTCACGCTTTCAGTGATGCCGTCTTTTGCCAACTCTTCCAAATAGCCAGGGACGTTTTCACCATGACCGTCAGCCACACAGACGCGGCCGGCAGCATATTGTGCGCGGAAGGCGTGCTTGTTAAGCTCATTTACCGGAATAGGGCGGATAGATTCCAATAATTTGATTTTTTCAGCGCGAATGCTTTCCGGTTTCAAGTCTTTTGGTTTTTCCATGGCAACCAATGCCAAGGTTTGCAGCAAGTGGCTTTGCACCATATCCCTTAAAGCACCGGTTGCATCGTAAAACGTTGTGCGTTCACCAACACCTAAAATCTCGTTATTGGTGATTTGTACGTGGTCGATGTGTTCGCTGTTCCACAGCGGTTCAAACATGGTGTTGGTGAAGCGTGTGAGCATTACGTTCTGCAAAGCAGATTTACCTAAGTAGTGGTCAATACGGTAGATTTGACTTTCCTTCAGGTATTTTGTCAGTTCAGCCTGTAACGCTTGTGCGCTTGCCAAGTCAGTACCGAATGGTTTTTCAATCAATACGCGGCGCCAGTATTTGCTTTCATCCACCAAGCCTAACCCTGCAAGTTTTGCAACAATCGGTGCAAAATCAGTTGGACGTACTGACAAGAAATACGCCAGGTTTTGCGGGAATGTTTTTTCATCCGACAATGTAGCCTGTAGTTTTTTGTACGCATCAGGGTCAGCGGGCGGGTTTGCCTGGTAATGATTACGTGCAATAAAACGCTCGAACACTTTTGCATCGTAGCCGTTCTTGAATTTGGCATCCAGCATGCTTTTGATGTCAGCCTGCCATGCTTCGCGGCTTACTTCGCTGCGGCCAACGGAAAGAATTGCCATATGATCTGGCAAGCGCCCGGCAGCATCCAGGCGAAACAAACCCGGCATCAGTTTGATGCGGGATAAATTACCGCTTGCGCCAAAGAGCACAAGGGTACAGGGATCAATTTTTTTAGTCATTTCTCAACCTT
>JBAQME010000016.1:0-1877 GCA_049302535.1 Methylotenera sp. | reverse complement strand
GTGTTATACGCATCGCATAATGTCTTATCTACATTGATTGGACATAATTATGTTTTTTAAAATTGCCGTTGTGTTAGTTCTGTTTGTCATCATAGGTAGTCTTTTTTCCGCATTGTATTTCTTAGCTAAAGACAAAGATGGTGGAACACGTACTGCTAAAGCGCTGACAGTGCGTATCGGACTTTCAATTACCTTGTTTATTTTACTGTTGCTGGGATATTGCTTTGGTTTGATCGGCCATGCCCAAGCATAATTTTGGGCATGATTTTTTAATTTAACAAAAAGGGGCGGTGCATTTGCAACGTCCCTTTTTTTGCAGCAGATGTTATAGCCAGTAAACGAAGATAAATAAACCTAACCAAACGACATCAACAAAGTGCCAGTACCAGGCAACGCCTTCAAAACCGAAGTGACTTTTGGCTGAGAAGTGACCTTTCATTGATCGCAATAGAATCACGATTAGCATAATCGTACCCAAAGTTACATGGAACCCGTGAAAGCCGGTAAGCATAAAGAAAGTTGCGCCATAAGCACCGCTACGCAATGTCAGGCCCATTTCAGTATAAGCTTCGTGGTACTCAAATGCCTGGCAAACCAGGAATGCTGTACCCAAAGCCACTGTTAAAAATAAACCGATGATCAGCTGTTTACGGTTGTCTTTAAGCAGACCCCAATGTGCCCAGGTAATGGTCGCACCTGAACTTAACAGCAATGCAGTATTAATGGCAGGTAAGCCCCATGCGCCCATAGGGTTAAGTTTGCCAGGAGTATATTCGCTGCCTAAAACAACGCCACCCGGGCCAGCAGAAGGCCAAGTACCCAGAAAGTCTTTATAGGGTGTAAATGAGGGGTCAAAAGCGGCTAAATCCGGCACGGAAATGATGCGCATATAGAAAAGTGCGCCAAAGAATGCCGCAAAAAAGACAACCTCGGAGCAGATAAATACAATCATGCCGATACGGAAAGATTTGTCTTCCCATTTCTTATATTGGCCAGATACGCTCTCAATAACAACGGCACTGAACCATTTGAATGTCATCAGCAGAATGATGGCAGCACCTATGTACATCATCCACTTGCCGGGCGTTTGCAGATAAGCCAGGTCTTTGCTCTTGTCTGTAGCGACACTGAAAACAAACCCGGAAGCAAGTGCCAGCAATCCTGCAGATATAGCTACCGGATAGACAGCCCCATGGGGGACGAAATAATGATTATTTGAATGTGTTGTCATGCATAAGCTCCCTATTGCATTATTTAACCAAGCCCTGGTTAACAGTGGCGCTAGCTAAAAGTGTTTAATATAAAATTTAACGCAACCAATCTTAGCCAACGGACTTGTCTTTGTTATATGGCTAAAACTCATACACTTAATTTCTTTTTCCAGCCTTTACTACTATTTTGCTACGCTAAAGAAAGCGTAGGATAAAGTCATTTCTTTTACATCATTTGGTAACTCCGGGCTCACAAAAAAACGTAACGGCATTATTTTTGTTTCACCTGGCTTTAGTTCCTGTCTTTTAAAACAAAAGCACTCTATTTTTTTCAAGTACGCGGCTGCCTGTCCCGGTGTTACGCTCGGTATTGCCTGGCCTGTAACTGTTTGACTGGTTATGTTTTTAGCTTCAAACAGCGCAGTCTCCACTTGCCCGGGGTGCACTTTTACACTTGCCTGTTTGGGATAAAAATTCCATCCCAAGCCCGGCATGACGCTTGAAGTAAACTGCACTGTTACCCAACGAGTCTTGTCTACTTTTGTATTTTTTAACTCAGTTGCAGTGTTGTTTGTCTTGCCATTCAAACCAGTCATCGTACATAAAACGTCATACAGCGGTACCAATGCAAACGCAAACAAAAGCGAGCCGACTACTATCCAAGCC
>JBAQME010000015.1:0-9539 GCA_049302535.1 Methylotenera sp. | reverse complement strand
GGCTACCCAGTTTGGCCAGCATTGCGTTAGCATAGGTATTGAATTCAGGAGGTGTTTCATCGCTATAGCAAATGCCGATGCCGCCGCCAAGGTCAATGTGCTGAATGTGGATGCCATTCTGTTCCAGCGCATCTACTAGCGCCAGCACGCGATCAAATGCATCTAAAAATGGTGACAGTTCGGTAATTTGCGAGCCAATATGGCAATCCACACCATGTATGGCGATGTTTGGCATTGCCTCAGCCTGCAAATAAATATCCAGTGCGTCTTCATAAGCCACACCAAATTTATTATTTTTCAAGCCCGTAGAAATATAAGGATGTGTCTTTGCATCTACGTTTGGATTTACACGTAACGACACAGGCGCAATTTTACCCATATAGCCTGCTATATCATTCAAGCGCACAAGCTCGCTGGCTGATTCCACATTGAAGCAGAAAATTCCGGCCTCCAGTGCGGCACGCATTTCATCCGCTGTTTTGCCTACGCCAGAAAACACGATCTTTGCAGGGTCGCCGCCTGCAGCCAGGACTCTAGCCAACTCGCCGCCGGATACAATATCAAAACCGGCACCCAATTTGGCGAACAGGTTCAGGATTGCAAGGCTAGGATTGGCTTTTACCGCAAAGCATACCAAATGATTGGTGCCCTTGAATCCGGCACTAAAGCGTTCAAAAGCTTGGGAGAGTGCTGATTTCGAGTATACATAGCAAGGCGTGCCGACGGCATTTGCGATTTGGTTAAGGGCTACATTCTCGGCATGCAGGATGTTGTTTTTAAGGGTAAAGGCGTTCACGGTAATGACTTAATATTATTGAAAATAGGGCAAATTATTTACTGGTGTTTGCCGGCTGAGGGTACCGTTGTTCAGGAATATAAAGCGGGCCTTTGGTACCACAAGCACTAAGAATGTAGCAGGCAAGCAGTAACAGCATGATTTTTTTAGTAAATATTTGCATATAATGATTTGGGTAAATTTTTAGCTGAAACAATTAGCTGTAGTGCAAAGAATGCGCTTATTCTATCATTTTTTGTTGTAATTCACTGTGCATGAAGTTTTTATGCAAGTAAATATCCTGCTCTGCCTGAATAACCGCTTATTCAGTAAAATTTACCGACTATCGGTTGCCGGTAGACAGTGGAAATGTCCAAGAGCATGATTCATTTTAAGTAAAAGGGGAATTAGTATGCGTAGCCAAGCAAATTTGCATCGAAATCAATACCGGAAACTCAATCAGGTTAACTGTCGCCAGTTAAGCCAGGGTGGTTTCACGTTGATTGAATTGATGATAGTCGTAGCAATTATCGGTATTTTGGCTGGCATTGCTCTGCCAGCCTATACGGATTATGTTAAGCGTGGTAAAGCGGCAGAGGCAACATCAACCTTGGCAGATCTGAGGGTGAAGATGGAGCAGTATTTTCAAGATAATCGCACTTATGTTGGAGCCGACCTGCTCGTTCCCGGTCCATGTTCACCGCCAGCCGGCTCGGTAAAGTACTTTACTTATTCTTGTGTAGTGGGTCCAGCCACTTATACCATTTCGGCCGCGCCTGCTGCTGGTCAAGGAATGAGCGGGTTTGCTTTCGGCATTAATCAAGCCAACGCAAAAACCTCTACCTTTGACGGTACTGTGGGCGCTACATGCTGGCTAACGAGCAAAACAGGAACATGTTAAAGCTATTGCAAAATTGTAAACAACGGGGATTCAGCCTGATTGAGCTGATGATTGCCGTTGTGTTAGTTAGCATCGTAGTGGCGCTGGGTGTGCCCAGTTATATGATCTGGATACAAAATACACGCATTCGAAATGCTGCTGAATCCATCCAGAGTGGTATTCAGGCGGCGCGAGCCGAGGCAGTGAGGCGTAATACTTCAGTTCAATTTGACTTGCGGGGTACAAATTCCGCTTGGACAGTATGTGTTACTCCTGCTGCACCCGGGAGTTGTCCTGATCCCGATGATGCTACCACCATCCAAAGTCGCACGATCAAAGAAGGTTCCTCTGCTGATATCACAGTTGCAGTAAGCGATGCCGGACCTTTTGTCTTTGACGGTTTTGGTAAATTGACCAGTCCTGTACCTGCCGCTGCTGATCACCTTGTGAGAATAGCCGTAGACATGAGTACTTCAGTATTGCCAGCAGCAGACAGTCGGGATTTGAGCGTTATTATTGGTATTGGGGGAAATGCCAGAATGTGTGATTCCAGCCTTGATACTGCCGGGACTGACCCCCGTAGATGTCCACCGCCGGCCTGATGAGGAAGTTGCAAATGAACCACCGCTATCATTCACCTTCACCTGTTGCGCAACAGGGCGTAGTCCTTTTAGAGGCTCTCATAGCAATTCTAATTTTTTCTATGGGAATCCTCGCTGTGGCGGGCCTGCAGGCGTCCATGATTAAGAATACTTCTGATTCAAAATATCGCGCAGATGCTGCCTTTATCGCTCAGCAGTCGCTAGGGAGAATGTGGGCGGATCCGGCTAACCTTACTACATATGCAAAAGGAACGGAAAATATTCCTGATTTGTTGCCTAACGGCAAACGAACTGTAACTGTCGTTGCATTGCCAGTTGTTACTGGGGAAGTCAAAGTTGAAGTTGCGTGGCAGGTGCCAGGTCAGGATGCTCACAAACTTATCACCTATGCTCGCATTACGGGGGGGTAATTGATGCTATTTGGCAACAGAAAAATGTTTTTATATCAGGTAGGTTTCAGCTTGGTAGAAATCTTGGTAGGTCTTGTAATAGGCATGCTTGCTACGCTAGTGATTATGCAAGTATTTGCGGCGTACGAGGGGCAGAAGCGCACCACCATGGGTAGTGCTGACGCGCAAACCAATGGCAGTATCGCGCTTTTTACCATACAGCGTGAAGCGCAGATGGCTGGGTTCGGCCTGTCTGTTTTTGATACGGTAAACTCACCTCTTAGATGTACGACGTCTCCATTAGATGTCGATCATGATGGGAATGGCGCAACACCCAATATCGGCATGTTCCCGCTCATTATTGCGGATGGCGGCGCAGGCGCAGGTGCGAGCGACAGTATCAGGATTCGCTATTCAACTGATGGTGCCAGCGCCAAGAGCGGCATAGCGGTTAAGATTACTGGCATAGCTAGCCCCGACGTAGGAGTTGATAATAATCTTGGTTGCAACAATGGCGATGTGGTAATGATAAGTAAGGGTACAAGTTGTGTCATGACAAGGGTCAATGATAATAATCTTGCCGTAGATACCACACATATTGGACTAGCTAGCACTGCAGGGGTAACTATCAGTGCAAGCCTTGCGTGCATGGGCGCCTGGAACCAGTTCGAGTACAGCGTAGTTAACGGTCAGTTGCAAAGGCACGATGCCTCTAAAGTTGACGCTGCGCCAATTGTTTCTGATATCGTCAATATCCAAGCGCAATATGGGGTTTCTGCAATTGCCAACAGCAATCAAGTTACGAATTGGGTAGATGCCAGCGGCGCCGTGTGGGGTCCGGCAATCACGGTGGCTGACCGCAATCGTATCAAGGCAATTCGAGTTGCTGTTGTTGCACGTAATGGCCTGATGGAAAAAGATAACGTTACATTCACCTGCAGTTCCTTGACTGCGGCGGCCCCTACTGGACTATGTGCTTGGGCTGGCACGGCTGGTTCACCTGCCCCAGCTATTGATCTATCAAACGATGCGAATTGGCAACGCTATCGTTATCGGGTTTATGAAACTATTATTCCTCTTCGTAATATGGTCTGGTCCAGAAGTATACTATGAGCGAGTGCGCCATGAACTTACAATACAAAACGTGCGCTGTCACAGGACAGTCTCTTATGCAACATGATAAGAAACAGCGTGGGGTAGTACTGTTTATTGCCTTGATTGCGCTGGTAGTTATGTCGCTGGCTGCCGTTGCGCTTATACGCTCAGTCGATACAAACACCATTATCGCCGGCAATCTGACAACCAAGCAATCTGCCACCATTTCCGCCGATAGTGGCTTGGAAACTGCGCTTACGTGGATGACTACTACTATAAACCCGACAGCTCTTGAGGTTGATAATGCAGCACAAGGTTATTATGCAACTCAAGTAACAAATCCAACAGCTTTTAACTGGGATGATAGCGATAGCCGGCCTGCTACAGGTTACGGCATTACTGCGGGCACTGATGGAAGCGGTAACGCTATTCGTTACATTATTCAGCGCATGTGCCGTAATACAGGTGCGCCGGCACCTGGTAATTGCCTGTTCGGTGCGCCTGTGGTTGGCTCCAGCTCCCAGGCTGTTAGGGATGCGCCGCATGCAGGTGCAAATGTTACAACCGACCAAAGTCCGATGTACCGCGTTACAGCTAAAGTTACTAGCGCCAAAAATACGGTCAGCTATATACAAGCATTCGTTTATTAGGAATTATCATGAAACGTTCACTGAACATCCACGCCAAGACATTCCTGTTACTCAGTTTTGTGATAGCAGTCAGCCTGGGCTTACCCAGAATATCTTTGGCCGCCGTAACAGCCCCCGTAAATCTGGCAACATCTCCATTGGCGACATCCACTACTACAGTGGTAAAACCTAATCTATTGTTTGTGTTAGACAACTCCGGAAGTATGGATTGGGATCATATGCCTGACGACTCAGGCGATGGCGGGAGTGCGGTGACGTTCAGTTACGGCTATTACGGCTTGCGTAGCAATCAGTGTAACCAGGTTTACTACGATCCTGATATCACCTACCTACCGCCTGTCACCGCAAGCGGTGCAAACTATCCTGATGCGAATTTTATATCAGCAGCTGGCGGATCCATGGGTGGGTTTGCCAGCAGCCCGACAACTGTTAACTTGAACACCGGTTTTAAAGCTTCTGCGAGCCTTGATCAAGACTCGGTTGCGCAATCTGCCTATTACTATATTTATTCCGGCACGCAGACCACAGCACTGCAAAGAAACTACAATAGCATCACGAATGCTTTTTTCAAGGAGTGTAATGACTCCACAGGAGGCTCTTCCTCAGCTATAGCTCCCACTAATGGGGTTAAAGCACTCACCGGAGGTGCACCCTCACCTGCAGGTAGCGGTGTATTCAGCAAACGCAGATTAGCCACTACAGAAACCACTACCATTGTTATAGGATCAGGTACTACTACGGTTAACAGTATTACTGTTAACGGGACTACGATTACCTCTGGGGCTTCTGTAAACAACAGTGGTATCACCTTAGCTGCAAGCATTGCTTCAAAAATTACTTTGAATGGGTATAGCGCCACATATCCTGGTTCTGGCAGCACTATAACGATAACTGGCCCGATTTCAGCAGCTAATTACATCCCAGTCATTACGCAAACCGGTACGGTGACATTTACTGCAGACATTTTCCCGGACACGGATCCTGCTAAGCTGACCAATTTTGCTAACTGGTACAGTTTTTATCGCACCCGTATGCTGATGATGAAAACTGCTGCTGGACGCGCATTCAGTAGCCTCAATAATAACTACCGTGTCGGTCTGATGAAAATCAGTTCATCATCCACGCCAGTACTGGCATCCGGGACATTTGAAGGGGCACAGCGAACTAATTGGTACAGCGCGCTTTATAACATTACGCCGAGTGGCAGCACACCTTTGCGCACGGCATTATCGAACGCAGGGAGATACTATGCCGGACAGCTTGGAGGGACGGACCCGGTAGAGTATTCGTGCCAGCAAAACTTTAGCATTTTGTCCACGGATGGTTATTGGAATGCAGGCGATGGTTTTAAGCTAGACGGTACCACCGCTGTCGGCAACCAGGATGGAACTGCGGCGCGACCGATGTATGACGGTGCCCAGGCTGGCGATACCGTAACAACTACCTATACGCGGAATAAATATTCAAGCGTCAGTTGTCCAAGTAAACAGAAAAAACTCATGACTCAACCGGAAATCGGTACATGTAGCATTACCACGGCTGGCGGGGTAACTGGTACCCAGACTTGTTCTTGGGTCAATAATGGTCCTGCGACTTACGGCAGTTGTGCAAAATCAGTCACGCTTCCTAGCCCAAACCCCAGTGCCCAAGTGCAGGTAGGGACGCCAGTGACAACCCCAGGTGCGCTTGGTGGAACCAGCGATAATTTGGCCGACATTGCCATGTATTATTACCAGACTGATCTGCGCCCAGGTACCTGCACCCTATGTATCGATAACGTGTTCAAAAGCACTACGGATGATAATAACAAGCAGCATATGACAACCTTTACTCTAGGTTTAGGTGCGAGCGGTTGGATGAATTATTCATCCAGTTATATAAGCGATAGTACTGGGGATTATGTCGCAGTCAAGGTGGGTAGTACCAGCAATTCCGCAGCAGTGCCGCCAGTTTGTTCATGGCAAGCTGACGGTACGGTCTGCAACTGGCCAGTTCCCGGCATGACAGGAAGCGATGGTTTTATTGCAAATATCGATGATCTATGGCATGCGGCCGTAAACGGGCGCGGCGCCTATTTTAGTGCGACTAATCCAACATCGTTGTCCACTGGGCTTGCCAATGCACTTGCGGCAATTAATACCCGTAAAGGTGCAGCTGCAGCTGCAGCTGCCAGTACGCTGAACCCTGTTGCCGGCGACAATTTTGCCTATGTAGCCAGTTACACTACGGCTGCATGGAAAGGTAATCTGGAGGCGCGCGGCATCAACACGGATACTGGCGTGGTCAACGAGAATGCTGCCTGGTGTGTAGAAAATGTCGTAGCAGGGAATTGCAATTTGGCAACCAGTAGCGTTGTTTCTGAGCCGGTTGGCGACACCACTATTGCTTATTGCGTTACGCCCAATTCAACCATCTGTACAGGTGGAGAACTGGTGGGCTCGGATTGTAAGGTTCCTGTTGCGACTGCATGTGAAGGGGTATTGGCTAAACAAGTGCTGGCCGAGTCGGTGACAGACTCTACACTGCCGCCAAAGAGGAAAATATGGACAAAAGGTCCTAACGCTACGCCTTCTCTCGATAACTTCAGACTAACAGGAGGCGATCTTAAAGCAACGGATTTTGATGCCACAAAATTAAGTGGTCTGAGTCAATGGATCAATCCTGCCCCAGGTGGGCTGGATGCTACGCAGAAAGCCATAGCTGTCGGCGATACCATCGTTAATTATTTACGTGGGCAAACAGGCTATGACGACCGCACTACTAACGATAACGGTATTACTAATAACAGACTGTTTCGTTATAGAGAGGCAACAATGGGAGATGCAATTGAATCGCAGCCTGCCTATATTGGAAAGCCTACGTTTAGTTATGTAGATATTGGGTATGATGCTTTCAAATCCGCGCAGTCTACACGTGCAGGTACTGTTTACATGGGTACTAACGATGGCATGATGCATGCCTTTGATGCGAACACAGGTGTAGAGCGTTGGGCTTACGTACCGAGTATGGTAATCCCCAATATGTGGCAACTGGCCGACAAAAACTATGCTACCAACCATGCTTATTTTGCCAATGGCAGCCCGGTTATTTCTGACATTTATGATGGGAGCTGGAAAACAATTTTGGTTGCAGGGTTAAACGGAGGTGGTCGTGGCTATTACGCTCTGGATATTACTAACCCTGAAGCTCCGGCACTGATGTGGGAGTTCACACCCGCTAATGATGAAAACCTTGGTTTCACATTCGGCAACCCAGTGATCACTAAAAAAGCTGACGGTACTTGGGTTGTATTGGTTACCTCTGGTTATAACAACATTCCAGATGCTTCACCTCGAGTCAAGTATCCGTTAATTAACACAGGCGATGGCCAAGGCTATCTTTATGCGTTAAATGCCAGCTCTGGGGCAGTTATCAGTAAAATTGGCACAGGTGTTGGAAGTGTCGGAGTGCCAAGTGGGTTGGCTCAAATTAGCACTTGGGCAGATGAACCTGAGAAAAACAACACCGCAGGCTTCACTTATGGTGGTGATTTGTTAGGTAATGTTTGGCGTTTTGATATTAACACCGGCACGGTAGTAAAGTTTGCGGAGTTGAAAGCGGGGTCTGGTGGCCAGCCTATCACTACCCGTCCGGAATTGGGCAGCGTCATGACATCGGATGGTAAGATACGCAAGGTAGTGTTCATCGGTACCGGTAAGTATCTAGAAACCTCCGACCTGACAGATTTGCAGCAGCAAACCTTATACGCGATTAAGGATGACGATACTCCCACTAGTTCTTCTGGACAAGCGATGCCACTGACAGATCCTCGTACATCATCTACGATGATTGGGCAAACACTTACTACTTCGGGGTCTAGTCGCACAGCGTCTAACAATACTGTGGATTTTATGACTGACCGAGGCTGGTTTGTTGATCTGGCGCCTGATGGAGAACGTCAAAACGTAGCTGCACAGTTAGTGTTAGGTACTTTGATCGTGCCTACTACTGTTCCTGCAAAAACAGTATGTTCACCGGGGGGGACAGGCTGGATAAATTACTTGAATTATAAAACTGGCGGCGCGGTTGATACCTCAACTAATGTGGTGGGTACACAGATGGCTTCACCCGTTGTTGGTATTAACGTGTTTTATATTCAAGATTCAAACGGAAAAATAAAACCTGTAGTTTCGGGAGTTTCATCGGATAATCCGACACCAGTCGTGATTCCAGAAGTACAATTTTCACCTCCAAATTCTGGATTCCAGAGAAGAAGAGTTATTTGGCGTGAGTTGATTCAATAAATTGGCTTAATGCCATGGGATGCATAAAACTGACTAGTGACTATCAATGAGTGGCATTATAGGTCACTAGTCAGTTGCTGAAATTTTTGACATCAGCAGTGTGAATGTTGGAACGAGAAGGCCATATCTGCTCCGGCAATCTTAAGAGAAGATCAGGAGCTGGTAGGTTGCTGAGTGGAAAGCGGGAAAATTTACGGTGTGATGGTATAAATCTTTGTTGCAGTTTGCTCGATAACGCTACCATCTTTTTCTGTTTTACGGATTTTAACAGGCAGGTTTTGGTAATCAACCGCAAGCCAAAGCTCGGTTTTTTCTTCTTCATCTCCTTGTTTCAGCAGGTGAATCGTGTTGAGTTCTGCAAATTTAGTTTGTATCAATTCTTCACCTTGAAAGCTATATGTGTAAGTGCGTAAATTCTTACCGTTAGTCATGGTGATAGTGTTATTTTCCAGTGGCGGAACAAACATAAATTGATACATAAAACTTAAAAAATCTTGTATACCGGGAGTTAATCTTTCTGTTTTTTTCCCTTTAGCACTGAACATCTCTAAAGTACCATCGGACCATAAAAAATCAGCATGCTGCATTTTTTTTTCATCGTTACCGTATTGGTATAAATAGTAGTATGGTACCAACCCATTTTCTGTGACGGCACCCTCACTTACCTGTTGTAACTTACCAAAAAAGAGTGATGCTAATCCTTTTGCCTCGGTCAAATTCGTTAGTCTGTATGTGTTATCTTCTTTTATACTAAAAACAATACGAGCAACTCCTGCCGCAGCAGCATCAGAGCCGCGATGTACTTCAAATTCTGTTTCTACGTATTTATATACCTTTGCTTTTTGCTCCTTTGCGATACCCGTCA
>JBAQME010000014.1:0-6063 GCA_049302535.1 Methylotenera sp. | reverse complement strand
TGGTCGGCGTTGGGTCTACAGCAAAAAACAAATCTATATGCGTTGGATACCGGCTGCTTGTGGGGCGGTAAGCTAACGGCGATGAATGTTCATACCAAGGCGATTGTACAGGTTGATTCTCACCCGTTGGATAAGCCGGTTCAATTGAAAATTTAAGAAGATTGGCTGTTCAAATGTGTGAGCTTAACTTATCTGGGTTAGCGTAAATACTGCGTTACAACGCTAATTGATGACGTATTAACGTTTCAATATGTAAGGTTAGTTCACGGCGATCTTGCTCTGCAAAATCTTTTGGTGTGATGGGCGCTAAAAAATATAACTCAATAACCGGTTGTTTTTGTGACAATATCTTTTGCATGGATTCCATCATGGTTGTTTCTCCCGCATAGGCAACGTCAACGTTAACTCCGCCATCAGGATGCGGGTAGCGGATGGCAACGGGCCAAATAGTGGCCTTGGCCTGAATGGCGGCCTGTATCAGGCTGCTTTTGAACGGTTTGATGGTAGTGCCGTCAGTTGTGGTGCCTTCAGGGAACAAACATAGGTTATCGCCAGCTTGCAAACTGTGGGTGGCTATATCAATGGTGCGCTTGGCATCTCGCCTATTGCTGCGGTCAATAAACAGCGTATTCGCGCTGCCAACCAGATAACCAAAAACTGGCCAGTTCCTGATTTCTGATTTTGCAATAAATCTCAATGCAACAATACTGTTAAGCGCGTGAATATCTGACCAGGAGATATGATTGGCGACAAACATTGTCGTTGAGAGTTGAGCATTGGCTGACGGAACATGACCATGGCTGATGACGCGCAGGTTGAAAGCTGCCAGCAGGTTTTTAGACCACCATTTAATAAGCCGTGCTTTGCGCGGCTTGCTGGCTAATGGCAAAACGATAGATGCAAACGCTAAACCTAATAGGGTATGCATGGCGATGCGGCTAATCCTGAAATAGCGCGTGATGGAATTGGTTTTAGATGTGTTGGCTTTTAAAGATTGCAAAGTGTTCGTGCGGTGCTGCACATTCCATTTATTTCATGAAGTGGCTGGCATACCTTGGGTTGATTCTAGATAAAGGTAACATTACCAGCATATCAGCCGTGTTGAAATAGGGATCCCATGCAGGTTCGCCACAAATATAAGCACCAAGGCGTAAATAACCTTTAATTAAAGGCGGGCATGCAACTTGTAAATCACTACTCAGTGATTGAATCGGGAGCGGGTTACGCGCAAATACACGATATTCCAGCGGTGACAAATATTCATCTTGCAATTTCTGATACAAGCTTGCTGCTGAGTGGCCACCATCAGACATGCTCACGCTGCCGCAACCAATCATATATTCGTAGTTGTTAATTTGCATGTATTTGGCAAGGCCAGCCCACAGCATGGTAATAGTGCCGCCATTGCGGTAATTTTGGTGCACGCATGCGCGGCCAACTTCAACCGTGCGATCAAATAAATGGGCTAATCTGCTTAAATCAAACTCGCCGGCAGAGTAGTAGCCACCAGCTTCATTGGCTTTTGTCGGGCTTAAAATCCGATAGGTGCCGATGACCTGGTTCGTACCGCTGTCGCGCACAATCAGGTGATCGCAGAACTGGTCAAATCCGTCAATATCCAAACCGCCGGTGCCTGAAAGCTGTGCGCCCATTTCTTCCGCAAATACTTTGTAACGTAAACGTTGAGCCTCTTCTATTTCTGCTTGAGTGCGTGCAAGGCTGACATATAGTCTTCTTTGTATTGAATGCTCGCGACTGCGACTTTTGCTGCCATCGATTAACGTTGATTCTTTGCGTACTGATAAATTATTCACCATAAAATCTCTCCTTTTCGGTTGGTGAGACTTTAAAGCGGTGATATGAAGAATTAATGACGGGAAAGTGACTGTTTATTGACAGTCGCTGATGTGATTAAGCCTTAATGAAGCAATAAACTCGCTTCATTAAGGCTATGGTTTGAAAGATGATCCGAGTTTTGCGAATTGCCATTAGTGTTGTGCGTAACAGTGCAACACTAATGGCAACCAATGATTAGTGTGAAACGCGTGACGTGCCATCATTTTCAAGGATGCGAACTCTTTCACCTGCCTTAAATACTTCGTCAGCTTCTTGCACGATGGCTATCAGACCGCCGCCATCCAGTTTGACAGTGATTTCCAAGCCGTCTTTACGTGTAATGCCTTCTTCAGCTGCTGCTCCAGCGATGCCGCCTACAACAGCACCTACGACAGCACCAACTGCACTGCCACGACCATGGCCAACCGAGCTGCCGGCAATACCGCCAACTGCGCCGCCGGCAACTGTGCCGATGGGTGTTTTGGTGCCCTCAATCTTTACTTGACGTACACTTTCTACAATGCCCGTTTTAACAGTTTGTACTTTACGTGCTTCGTCACGGCTATACACGCTGCCAGAGTTGGAACTGGCACAAGCCGCTAAAAATACGCTTAATAAGCTAATTGCCAATAATTGAGTGATGCGCATTGTTGATTTCCTTTTTGATTGATTTAAAATTTTTTGTACTTAAAATACGACAGCTCTAAGTCGTCAAGCTTGGCGACGCTAGTGTCTCATTGACTAATGCCTGGGTATAAATTGCTTCAATTTCCGCATGAGTAGGAGCATGATTTTGCCCGCCACGACTTGCAATTTTAATTGCTCCCATTGTTGCTGCCAGCCTGCCGCAGGTTGGCCAATCCCAGCCTTTCGCAATGCCATATAATAAGCCAGCACGATAGGCATCACCGCAGCCTGTCGGATCAATAACTTCTTTAGCCTCAACGCATGGAATATCATAGCGTTGACCATCTGCATAAATGTGAGAGCCATTGCCACCAAGTGTAACGATTAATGCTTTTACCTTTTGCGCCAAGGCATCCAGCGTCAGGCCGGTTTTGTCCTGGATGATTTGGGATTCATAATCATTCACAGCCAGGTAGTCTGCCATTTCAATGAAATGTAAAAGTTCTTCGCCATTAAACATAGGCAAGCCTTGGCCCGGGTCGAACAGGAATGGAATGCCTGCATCAAAGCATTCGCGTGCATGCTTAAACATGCCGTCGCGCCCATCTGGAGCAATCACTGCAAGGCTTACATTTTTGGCATCAAGCACACTGTTTTGATGTGACTCCACCATGGCGCCCGGATGGAATGCAGTGATTTGATTGTCATCAATATCTGTTGTGATAAAAGCCTGGGCGGTAAAACTGTTGGCTATGGTTTTGATGTGGCTGGTGTTCAGTTTGTTTTTATTCAGCCATTGTGTGTATGGTGCAAAATCTTCACCAATGGTTGCCATAATAAGCGGATTGCCTTCCAGTAATTGCAGGTTGTATGCAATATTACCTGCGGTGCCGCCGAATTCACGGCGCATTTCCGGTACATAAAATGCCACGCTGAGAGCGTGAATCTTATCGGGCAGGATGTGATTTTTGAATTGATCTTGAAACACCATGATGGTGTCGAAAGCGAGTGAGCCGCAAATAAGTGTATGCATGAAAATAATAGAAAGTGTAAAGGTTCTATTATCTTAGGTATTGGCCTGCACAGGCAAGCGCAATAAAAGGTTTGATTAACAGTAGAACGTTAATGCGTTAATGCGCCATCGATCAAGATTTTTGCTGCTTTTTTTGCGTATTTAATTGCGTCAGAGCCGCGTTTCAATTGCTCCGATTGTACAGCACCCTTGAATAACAGCGAAAGCTGCAATGATAAGCCGTCTGCATCCTGAATATTAGCTTCAGTGGCTAATTGTCTGATGTATTCCCTGAATTGGTCTGATTGCTCGGCAGATAATTGATGCACGAGACTATTTTCTTTTGGAAATTCTGCGGAGGCTTTGATAAAACCTATGCCATTAAAATCTGGCGAGGTCACCCATTCTTCGATGTAGTCGAACAATTTTTGTAATTTTTCGCCTGGTTTTTTAGTGTTAGCACTGAGTTTGTCATTCAGCCATGTCTGAAAATCCTGATGTCCCTGCTTTAGTACTTCAAGAATCAATATTTCTTTACTATTGAAATATTTGTATAGCGTCATTTTGGTGGTGCCGGCAACGGCCACGATGGTGTCAACCCCAGTCGAGTTGATGCCCTGCGTTTGGAATAAATTGCTTGCAGTGTTAAGTATTTTTTCACGTAAGCCAGACATGGTGATGATTATACTAACCTGTATACAAATTATGCAACTATTATTATTGCCAGCTTCTGCTTTGTAATTATTTTGAAGCGGTCATTAGCATGGGCGTGAAGTTGCAATGTACTTTTTCCAAATAAAAATTGGCAATGGCAAGATCAGCTGAATTTGCCGGCAGTTTCCCGCCGACCACGTTTTCCAGATAGATGGATTTATGTTTATCGGGAATTTGGAGTACCTCAGGAAAATGGCAAGTGCCTTGGCGCATTTGTTCATATTTAGCGTACATTCTGGAGGCATCAATCGCCGTCAGCGCTTTATCTTGCCCATATGCAGTGGCGACAATTGTTGTTTCAACCGGGTCATGCTGTTGTGCCATCCTAGCGTGAGCTGTCTGGCTGTACATGAATGAAGGCAACCACAAACTTGCCGTGCCTACCAAAAGTAGCAGGCTGGCTGCTATGCTGTAGATAGCAGGTTTAGATTCAGTAAGATTGGAAATAAACCCGTTTTTTTGAGTCTGTGCCAGAATCAGCGCATTGGCCACTTTTTTTGCATGCATCAAGCTGCTGCTGCCGGGTTGCTCAATAAGTTGCTGGGCTGCGCTATGCGCAACTAGCACGATATGCTCTGCCAGTATGTCCGGGTTTTCTGCACCGAGCAATTTCGCTTGTTCGGTACAGAAAGCTATCAATAATGAATTTTCCTTAGCGTTTAGCGTAGAAACCTTTTCAATATGAGGCGCTTTTAGCCAGTCATCCAGAATATCAAATAAACTTAGTAATCGGCCTTGCGGCGTTTTGCTGGATTTGGCCAACATGTTGATTAGCCATGGCGAGTTAAAAATATCCATGTTTATGAAGCTTTACAGTGAAAATGATTTTGCAAAAAGAGGGCACTAAAAGGGTTTTACGACCACGAGTATCACTACCGCTATGAGTATAAGAACAGGTAATTCATTAAACCACCTATACCAGATATGGCTATGCCGGTTTTTGTCGTGACTGAAATCATTCAGCAGCTTGCCGCAATAAAAATGGTATCCGACCAGCAAAGCTACCAGTGTCAGTTTGGCATGCATCCAATTGCCGCCAATACCGTACCCCCGCCATAGCCAAATGCCAAATGCCAGCGCGAGTATCGCTAACGGCAACATGAAGCGATATAACTTTTGTTCCATCAGTTTTAAACGTTCAGAAGTAGCTCTATCGGGGTTTTCAGCAGCCAATACCATTGCATGGTTTACAAATAATCTTGGTAGATAAAATAAACCGGCAAACCAGCTGGTTACAAAAATAATATGTAACGATTTAACCCAAAGCATTAAGCACCCAGTTCTTTGTTTAGTAGTTGTTGTAATGCATTAAAATCAAGTTCACCTATTGTGCGTTGCAATAAATGGCCTTGTTTATTATAAATAAATGCTGTGGGCGTCAAGCTTACTTGCCCGAACTGATTGCTGATTTCTGCAGTGCTGTCATGCGTGATAGGAAAAGGAAGCGCCTGCGATTTACTGTAGTTTAATATTTGTGTTATCTGGTCATAGGGCATGGCTACCGCAATGATTTCAAACCCTTTTTTATGGTATTGATTGTAGGTGCTGATAAGTTGAGGCATTTCCTTGATGCAGCCCGGGCAATCGGTTGCCCAGAAGTTTACCAGTACGACCTTGTTTCTCAGGGAGTCCATTGAGACCTGTTTGCCGTCAATGGTGTTAAATGTCACGTTGGGAGCAATTGGTTTGTTGTTTAATTGCAATCCTAAAAAAACGAGCAGCGCGATAACAATAATGGGTAGCAGTGATTTTTTTAATGAAATATTCATGTTGTCAGTGTAACGTTTTCAATTGTTTCGTCTATAGTAATCGTTGTAAATTAACGGAATTTATTTTGCTAATCTCATTCAAATAACCATGTAACTGTTGCGCTT
>JBAQME010000013.1:0-1838 GCA_049302535.1 Methylotenera sp. | reverse complement strand
GGTTAGAGCGCTTGGTCGACATCCAAGAGGTCAGCAGTTCGAGTCTGCTACTGCCTACCAAAGATTTTTTAAGTATTAAACATTTAAGCCAAAGCCGTTAAATTAAACGGCTTTAATTATTTATACGGAATATGCCATGCCTATCATACGCTTGCCAGATGGTTCACAACGTCAATTTGATGCACCTGTTACGGTGGCCGATGTTGCAATGAATATTGGCGCGGGTTTAGCTAAGGCAGCGCTGGCTGGCAAGGTCAACGATAAAATCGTCGATACCAGCTATTTAATTGAAACAGATAGTGACTTGGCGATCATTACCGATAAAAATCCTGAAGGCCTGGAGGTTATTCGCCATTCAACAGCGCACTTGCTGGCGTATGCGGTAAAAGAGCTGTTCCCTGATGCGCAGGTGACTATTGGCCCGGTGATTGAAAATGGCTTTTACTACGACTTTTCATATAAACGCCCATTCACTCCTGAAGACTTGATCGCCATTGAAAAGAAAATGGCGGAGCTGGCTAAAAAAGATGAGCCGGTAACACGCAAAGTACTGCCTCGCGATGAGGCGATTGCTTATTTCAAAAGCATAGGCGAGAACTACAAAGCTGAACTTATCGAGTCCATTCCTGCAGGTGAAGATGTCTCGCTGTATACAGAAGGTAAGTTTACAGATTTGTGCCGTGGTCCGCATGTGCCGAATACCGGTAAGCTCAAAGCGTTCAAGCTGATGAAATTGGCAGGGGCGTATTGGCGCGGTGATAGCAATAATGAGATGCTGCAGCGTGTTTACGGTACCGCATGGCGCAATAAAGAAGAGCTGGAAGCGTATCTGTTCCAGCTGGAAGAAGCTGAAAAGCGCGACCATCGTAAACTGGGTAAGCAGCTTGACTATTTCCATATGCAGGATGAGGCACCTGGCATGGTGTTCTGGCATCCGCGCGGCTGGAGTATCTGGCAGGAAGTTGAACAATACATGCGCGCCAGGTTCGTGGAGCATGGCTACCAGGAAGTGCGTACGCCCACTATTATGGATCGTAGCCTATGGGAAAAGTCCGGGCACTGGCAAAATTATCGCGACAACATGTTTGTTACTGCTTCAGAAAACCGTGATTATGCGGTGAAGCCGATGAACTGCCCAGGCCATGTGCAAATTTTCAATAATAGTTTGCATAGCTATCGTGATTTGCCTTTGCGTCTGGCTGAATTTGGCTCATGCCATCGTAATGAGCCGTCCGGTTCATTGCATGGTTTGATGCGCGTGCGTGGTTTTACGCAAGATGATGCGCATATTTTCTGTACAGAAGAACAAGTAGAGGCTGAGGTTGCTGACTTTATCAAGATGCTTTACAAAGTGTATGGTGATTTTGGCTTTAAAGATGTGATTGTTAAATTATCAACCCGACCAGAAAAGCGTGTAGGCACTGAAGAAGATTGGGATAAGGCAGAAGCCTCCCTTGCTAATGCACTCAAGTTAAACGGCTTGGATTTTGATTATCAACCAGGTGAAGGCGCTTTTTATGGCCCTAAAATTGAGTTTACACTTAAAGACTCACTGGGGCGATTGTGGCAATGTGGCACTATACAATTAGACCCTAACCTGCCAGAGCGCTTGGGCGCAGAATATGTGGCAGAAGATAACAGTCGTAAACGCCCATTAATGTTACACCGTGCGATTGTGGGCTCAATGGAGCGCTTCATTGGTATTTTGATTGAGCATTATGCAGGCGCTATGCCGTTATGGCTGGCACCGGTGCAGGTGATGGTGTTGAATATCTCTGAAAGTCAGTCAGATTACGTACGCCAAGTAGTTGAAACTTTAAAGAAAAATGGCATTAGAT
>JBAQME010000012.1:0-16174 GCA_049302535.1 Methylotenera sp. | reverse complement strand
CGGCACGTCGTTGCTGCCGGTAATGGTCACCGTCACGCTGGCGCCGCCGCCGTCAGTAGTAGCGACCGTGAACACTTCGCTCACGGTCTGCCCGGCGTTGAGTTGGTTCAGTGCGCTGCTGGTGCTGTAACTCCATACCCCGCCCGCATCAATCGTGAAGTTGCCGTAGCTGCCAGCCACTGCGGTTTGCGGTACTACCGTAGCCGCAGTGGCATCTAGGTCGGTCAGCACCAAGGTGCCGCCAGTGCTGAGAACGGCGTCGGTCTCGGTCAGGTTTTGGGTAGCGCTGGTCAGTATAGCGACGTTAGAACTACTGGTAGGACTACTAGCGGCAGGTATAGTACTAGCAACCGTTGTACCACTACCAACCAAGGCATCATTAATTACAGCAGCAGGTACAGAATCAAGTCGATCAGCCACATTAGTATCGAAGGCGAAACCAGAATTACTTAACTCGCTGTTAACTCTGAGTAAATCAACAAAACCAAATCCGTAACTATTAGATTGCCCACCTATACCGGCAGCGGTTTCTTCCAGTACTTCATTAATATCCTTACCATCTTCAATCGCTTTAATGACGGTATCAATAGTGGCTAGATTGATTGAGTTATCCAGTGCGTCCGGCACGAACACGCCAGCAAGCTCTTCAGTAAAGGCGACTATCTGCTCGGCACTGATATGAATGACGCGCCCATTCGCGAGTTCTAAATCCACCTCTACGCCACGCAGCGTCTGGATAGTATCCCCGGTCTGAATGCTATCCCCAAGTTGCAAATCGCGTTTTGCACCATTGTCTGAAATCAATGAAGCTACGCCTGTCATTGCTACGATTCTGCCGATTAATGCCATTTTGGTGTCCTAACTCTTGTGAATGCTGCAATCAAACTTTTAACCACGTTTGCATTAAATACCTTATTGGTGGCTAAATATATTGTACTGATGGCCAATACAGGTAAGATGTGAAAAAGTTTTTCCGTAAAAATAAAAACGCTAACTTTCAAGTATCAGGATTTAACATCATTAAGTGATGATATTCAAAAACTTAATGATGTTGATAACCGTAGTATAGATTAGCAATTCTAATTTTTTGCAGCATCCATATTGCATCAATGGAGCATGAGTGCCTATAGGTTTCAAAATACACTTGAACATATCAAAACGACTAATCAGCTTTATGGTTTTGATCATGTTGATGCTATTCTGCTTTTCCTGTCTTTTCGCGGCAGGTTATGACTTTAATAAATTAAGTGCCATTGCCAAACAAAAGTATGGCGAAGAAGCTTACTCAGACATCCTGGAACTTCAACAACTGGTCTCACAATCACAATCCGCTCCTGAAAGTGAAAAACTCAAAAAAATAAATGATTTTTTCAACGATAAAATCACGTTTGCCGATGATATTGATATTTGGGGGCAGACGGATTACTGGGAAACGCCGCTAGAGGCCATTGGCCGCCATGCTGGTGATTGTGAAGATTTCAGCATCGCCAAATATATGTTCTTAAAAGCCGTGAATATCCCCAATGACAAACTCAGGCTTACCTATGTAAGAGCAGAAATAAACTTTCAAGGCCATAGGTCTGTAAGGGCACATATGGTGCTGAGCTACTATTCAACACCGCAGTCAGAACCGTTGATTTTAGATAGCTTACGCCCTGAAATTTCCCCGGCATCCAAAAGAAGAGACTTAACGCCCATTTTCAGCTTTAACGATAAAGGCATTTGGGTGGGCAATAGCAACAAACCCAAAGGCGATGCGCAATTACACTTATCAAGATGGCGCGATGTGTTGTCACGCATGCAAGAGGATGGATTAGAATAAATGAATGTAAGGAATATATATGTCACTGATTAAACAACTATGGCTGGCAATTGTCGTCACTTTGGCGCTGGCTTCCAGCGGTGCCTTTGTTTTAACTACGCTAGCCAGCAAACATTATTTTGAACAGCAGTTGCAAATGAAGAATGATGACAATGCAAACACACTTGCCTTGTCAATGACGCAAATGCAAAAAGACCCTGTGACCTTGGACTTATTGCTGGCTGCACAGTTTGATGCGGGTCACTATCTATACATAGGATTGTTAGACCCGAACGGCAAAGTGCTAAGTGAGCGCATCAACAGGAATAGCCACACAATCGCGCCTGATTGGTTTGTAAAACTGATTCCACTGCAATTGCAGCCGGGGCTGGCAGATATACAGGATGGCTGGTCACAATATGGGACATTGAAAATAGAGAGTGATGCAAATTTTGCATACGATAAACTTTGGCATGTCACTATACTAATAGCGCTTTGGGTGCTGTTAATAGGGACAATCAGCTGCTATGCGGGCGGTCAAATACTGAAAAAAATACTAAGTCCACTCAACGATGTTGTGAATCAGGCCAAGTCTATTGGCGAACATCGATTTATCATGATCGAAGTACCTAAAACCAAAGAGTTCAAGGCCGTTGTAAATGCAATGAACACACTCTCTAACCGAGTTAAAAAAACCGTTAGCGAGGAATCCGCAAGATTGGATCAATTACGGCTTGAAAATAATTTTGACTACGTCACGGGTCTCATGAATCATGACTATTTTGTAAAAAGTTTAGATGCAAATATCAGTCATGAAGAATATTTCCATGAAGGTATTTTGATCGTATCCAGGGTAACTAACCTTGCAATGGTTGACCAAAAGTTAGGTTACAAAAAAACCAACGCAATACTCAAAAGGATTGGCGATATATTACAAAATCTATGCCAGCAACATCCGGAATTCTCCGCCGGCAGGTTAAATGGTACCGATTTTGCAGTATTTTCCAGCCAGATGATGGATGGCTATACTTTTGGTAATCAAATTAAAAAATTACTGGAAAAAGTAAGTAATATTGATGGCATTTCACTCACAGTTAATTTCGTCACGGCATCTACTCGGGTAAACAACACCGATAGCGCACCAAAAATAATTGCACTGGTACATCAAGTCCTGGATGAAATTAGCAGCGATAACAACAATATCCTGCATGTCATCAACCCGGGCGATCTGGATCAATATCAAAACATCCATCAAAACGAATGGATGCAGTTACTGACTTCTGCGTTAGATAACAAAAGGATTAAACTTGAAAGTTACCCTGTCACCAATCAGGCTGGTGAGTTAATACATTTTGAATCGCCGGTGAGATTGCAACTCACACCCAATGGCAAATGGTTCTGCGCCGGTGAATTCATCACATGGGCAACACAACTGCATTTAATGGGTCGCGTTGACGAATTGGTATTTGAGACCGCTGTAGACTCACTCAACCGTGGTGCCCAACCTATTGGCCTGAATGTTTCAGCCGGTGCAATGTGCAATCCATCATTTATTGAAAAAATCGTCAGCCTGATTAAAATTCATCCGCAAATTGCTGACAAGTTATATTTGGAAATACCGGAGCAAGATGCGTTTAATCACTTGTCGGAGTTCCACAATTTCTGCAACAAAATCAAACCGCTCGGCTGTAAAATCGGTATTGAGCATGTTGGATCACGCATTTCGCGTTTAGGCGAGTTGCATGATATTGGCCTTAACTACATCAAAATTGATGCTTCGATAATTCGCGGAATCGATACAAGTGAAGCGAATAAAACACTGCTGCGTGGTTTATGTATGATTGCACACTCTATCGGCGTGCTCGCTATTGCGGAAGGCGTGCATACCAATAATGAAATAGCGACACTGAAACAAATTGGCATTGATGGCATGACAGGTCCAGCTATTACTATTCCGAGCATTACTATCTAAGCCACGCCTAAACCAACTTTGGAAGCTTTTTAATCCAACTATTAAGTTTTTTGTTGTTTATTCAGCATCAAAGCTAATTGCAGCCGGTCTTTTGCACCCAATCGTTCAAAGGTCGCAGCCAAATGTGCCTTAACCGTACGCTCGGTAATACTTAACACTCTCGCAATTTCTTTATTGCTCAAGCCTTTTGCTGCTTCAATAGCAACTTCTTTTTCTCGTTTAGTCAGGCGCGCAAGCAAATTATCAACATATTCAGGCTGATTGCCTGCCAGTTTTGTAGATGTCTCTATCAGCCGCTTTAAGAGCACTTGTCCAAGCCATAAGCCACCATGGCCGATCACGGTTTTAATTTCTTTTAACATTTCAAGTGAAGAATAAGCGTGAGCGTATCCCATCGCACCCATACTTAAAGCCTGTAAGGATTCAGCATGGTTTGGCATGTTGGCCAGCACAACGATTTTTGCATTTTTATAAGTTTTCAATATGGCCGCAATGCTCTTGGACATCCACTGTTGCTGATCTTTATGCACATGCAACCAAAATACCAATGCCTCGTTATTATTGGCACCTATATCCAAACTCGTGGGAATCTCTAAAACATCCGCAACCAAAATAGACTCAGGAAAAGCGTCTGCCCAACTACTAATATGCGCTGGTAATGTACTAATAAATATATCCTGCATTCATCTCTCACTGAAAGCGTATGACTTCGCTTTTAATACCGGTTTAAGCAAATAAGAAAGCACGGTTTTTTTACCAGTCAGGATATCAACCTGTGCCACCATACCGGGAATAATCGGCAAGCCTTTGCCAAGGCTTGACTGTAGGGTACGAACTCTCACAAGGTAGTAAGCATTGCCCTTTTCATCCACGATAGAGTCAGCCGAAATATTCTCAACAACCGCATCTAAAGTGCCATAAATGGTGTAGTCATACGCCGTTAATTTCACTACGGCAGGTTGCATGAGTCGAATGAATGCAATGTCTTTAATTTGAATCTTGGTCTCCAGAATCAGCGCATCGTCCGTCGGTACCACTTCCAGCACCTCTTTGCCTGGCTGAATAACGCCGCCAACGGTGTTAAAGAACAGGCGGCTTACCTTACCATTAACTGGTGATCTTAAAGTAGATTGCGTGACCTTGTCTTTAAGTGACACACTGACTTCAGAAAGGCTATTTAATCGCGCTGTAACATCGTTTAACTCAGTGCGCACTTTGCTTTTAAAGTTTTGCTCCACTTCGCCAATTTTACGGCGGGCCTCGCCAATCGAGCTTTGAATCCGGGCAATTTGCGCCCGCGTTTGATCAATATCACTTTTTGCCCTTGATGCTTCACGCTCCAGTTTAAGTATATCGATTTCTGATACAGCACCGCTTGCGAGCAAAGGCTTATTCGCAGCCAGCTCTTTAGTTGCAGATTCATAGTTTTTTTCTGCGATTTCTTTTTTAAACTGGACTTCCATCAGCTCTTTTTCGCGCTGGACCATCTGCTCCCGCGCAATGTCCATTCCGGACTGCAATTCATCTTTACTTGAAAGGTACAAAGCATGTTCCTGAGCATATACTTCAGGGACTTCCTTGCGCACTTCTTCCGGCGGATTAAATGCCGTACCTTCCGCAAGAGATCTTAGTCTATATTGCTTAGCCAAAAATGCCAGGTACTGAGCCTGATTCTCCCTAAAAGAAGAGACTGCCCTTGTTTCATCAATACGAACCAGAGGCGTACCGACTAATACGGTTTGCCCTTCTTTCACCAGAATCTCTGAAACAATACCGCCATCCAAAGATTGAATCACTTGCACTTGCTTAGACGGGATTACGCGCCCTTCTCCCCTAGTCACTTCATCCACTTTGGCAAACCATGCCCAAATGATGAATACCGCCAGAATAGCTGCAATAGTGTATAGCAGGAGCTTAGCCTTAACCGGCGTTTGCTCTAAAATCTCCAGATCTGCTTCATTATCCCAATGCAGATCCTCCTTGGTCTCAGTTGGTGTCCAGCGGTCCAGAAAATAATATATCGGCTTGGTTAGCCAAGCCTGGCTTTTGAGAAAATGATTGATAGTGCCTAGCTTTTTAAATAGTTGTTCACTCATAGCGCTTTACCTATCTTGCCATTTCTTAATGCGTCAGTGACCTGATCCTTGGGTCCGTCCGCCACGATCCTGCCGGAGTCAATCACAATAATCCTGTTCACTAAATCATATAAAGAGGATCTATGTGAAATTAACACCAGTGTTTTATTTCTGGTCGCATCAACCAATCGTCGTTTAATCGCATCTTCACCGGAGTGATCCATCGCACTGGTTGGCTCATCCAGAAGCAGTATCGCAGGCTTGCTTATGAAAGCCCGGGCGATACCAACACCCTGCCTTTGCCCTCCTGACAAGGTTTCACCACGCTCACCCACCAGCAGATCGAAGCCTTTGGGATGCGCATTCACAAATTCATCTATGCCTCCAACATGCGCTGCTGCCAATACGGCAGTATCATCCACATGCGGTGCTGAAATGGTCAAATTATCCCGCATCGACCCATAAAACAATTGTGTATCCTGCTGTACGTAACCGACACATCGCCTCAGTTCCGCCGGATCTATCTGGCGTGCGTCGATGCCATCAATCAAAACCGCACCTGAAATAGGCTGGTACAGACCAAGTATTAACTTATGAATGGTTGATTTACCCGAGCCCATACGGCCGAGTATTGCCACGTGTTCGCCGGCCTTGATTTTGAATGAGACTTTAGTTAAGGCATCTTCTTCGGCACCAGGATATCTAAAGGTGACTTCTCTAAACTCTATATCACCATTAAACGCAGGCCTGGACAAAAATGACCCATCGAGCGGACGCTCAACCGGCCTATGCATGATTTCATCCAGCGAAGCCAGGGAAGTTGCTGCGTTATGATATTGTGTTAATAACCCGGCAGTTTGAGCAATAGGCACCAGCGCTCGCGAGGAAAGCATCGTACATGCTATCAAGCCCCCCATCGTCAATTCGCCGTTAATCACCAGGTAAGAACCCAGAACCACAAGCGTGATTGCAATCAACTGCTGTATGCTTGTTGCGCCATTGTTAATCGAAGCTGACAGCAAGCGCAGTTTGCTCGTCACTTCCGTTAAGAAATGTGAACTATGTTCCCACTTGCGCTGCATTTGCCCCTCAATACCTAAAGCTTTTACAGTTTCCAGCCCAACCAGGCTTTCAATCAGCGTGGCATTTCTAATAGCGCTGGCCCGATACATGGTTTCGGATAAATCATGCATTTTCGTTTGTACGCTGAACGAATAGATCAAAATAATCACTGCACCCAACATCACAGGAATAATCATCGGCCAGGAAATCCAGGCGATTACCGCAATAAAAATCAGGCCAAAAGGAATATCGATAAGTGTCGTAATCGTGGCAGAAGTGATGAAATCCCGAACAGTCTCAAATGAACGCAAATTGTTAGCAAAAGACCCCACCGAGTTTGGCCTCTGCTCCAGGCGTATACCTAACACTTGTTCCATAATACGCGTGGTGAGTTTGACATCAACCCTGGTGCTGGCCCAATCCAGAAAATAGCCACGCATCGTGCGCAAAACCAGGTCACCAATAACAATCAGCGCAATACCGATTGCCAGCACCCATAAAGTTTCAGTTGCCTGATTTGGCAAAACGCGGTCATAAACATTCATGGTAAAGAGCGGCATCGCCAGGGCGAACATATTCACGACCAAAGCTGCAATCATGATATCGCGATAAATACGGCTATTTTCTGCCAGGGAGCCCCAAAACCAGTGGTGCAATCTAACTTTGCCTACACTTGGCGCGCGCTGGTCAAATACATATTTTAATTTTGCAATAATGAGATAGCCTAAACTCCTCGCTGCCAGTTCATTCAGTGACATCAATACTTCTGCATCGCCCAGTTCCGGGAAAATAACGCCAGCCTCGTTTTTATCGAAGTCCAGCTTGTTGATTACGCAAGCTTCTTCATTTTTTAACAGCAGAATCGCCGGTAAAAATTCCTGTCGTATTTTTTCGGGCGGTTTTTTTAAAATCGTTACTGCCAGATTGACACGATCTGCTGATCGTTTCAGTAGGGCTGGCGTCATTTTCCCGTCTCGCAGCGGCAAACCAGACACGAGCGCGTCCCTGGAAGTTGCCACGCCATACATACGGCAGATCAAGGTTAGGCTATCCAATAAGGTATCAACCACCCCATCATTTTTTACTCGGTCTAAATCCTTAACACTCATGATTCCTGCCTTTTAATAATCATCCCACCAGTTACATTATGTTACTTGCATTTACATGCCTTCAATTGATGTAGAGCAAATTACATGCCGAGACTAAACAATCATAAAAATTTTAATTCTAGTTACCCTAAATAATAGTTACCCTATATAAAAAATGGTTGTTACCACATAGTAATGCAAACCTCATCAAAATTGTACGATCCTTCAACAACCTGCCATAGATTGATTCACATGACTTTTAAGTGAAAATGCTTCAATAGCCATTGCACTTGCAAAAACAAGTGCACAGCTAATAATTTAACTCACTTAATCATGGGAAAAATAATACTGTACAATACTTCAACAATTGTTGTAATATTAAAACATGGAAAAACAAACCGCAATTACAGTTTTTGAATCCCTCTCTTCCGGCGTGCGCCTGGATGTATTCCGGCTGCTGGTTAAACATGGCCTGGATGGCATAGTGGCCGGCGAGATCGCAACCACATTAGGCATCCCTTCTACCAATCTTTCGTTTCATTTAAAAGGACTGGTACAGGCTGGCTTGGCTTCAGTGGCACAGGAAGGCCGCTACCAGAGGTATCGTGCCAATATTCCGCTGATGCTTAATTTGGTAGCCTACCTGACCGAGGAGTGCTGTTCCGGCAACCCGCAGCAATGTGCAGATATGCGTGATGCTGCAAACTGCTGTACAAACACACCAATAACTACCACACCATCAACTACTTCTGTTTCAAACGGGAATTGAATATGAATGTTCTGTTTCTATGCACCGGAAACTCCTGCCGCTCTATTTTAGGTGAGGCTACATTCAATCATCTTGCGCCTGATGGCTGGAAAGCCATGAGTGCAGGCAGCAAGCCTACAGGTGAAATACATCCGCGTTCGCTCTCATTGCTTAAACACGAAGGCATTGCAACTGATGGTTACCATAGCAAGTCATGGGAAAACCTGCCGGCTATTCCCGATATTGTTATTACCGTTTGCGGCAGCGCAGCAGGCGAAACCTGCCCGGCCTATCTGGGGCCGGTGCTGCGTACACATTGGGGCGTAGAAGACCCTGCACATGCTACAGGTACTGATGCTGAGATAGATGCAGCTTTCATAAAAGCCTATCGCATTCTGCGTACCCGCATCGAGGCTTTTTTAGCTTTGCCACTTGATGAATTACAAAACAACCCTCTCCGCCTGAAAGCGGAGATGGACCGGATTGGCACGTTGTTGCCATCATAAATAACCAAAGGAGTTTAATATGAAAACGATACAAATCTATGATCCAGCAATGTGCTGCAGCAGCGGCGTTTGCGGAACAGAGGTCGACCAGCAGCTCGTCAATTTTTCTGCCGATGTTGACTGGGCTAAACAGAATGGCGCAAACATTGAACGTTTCAATCTGGCACAGCAGCCGATGGAATTTGCAAACAATCAAGTTGTGAGAAGCTTTTTAGAACGCTCAGGCCAGGAAGCATTACCGCTGATTCTCGTCGATGGCGAAGTTGCACTGGCTGGACGCTATCCCAATAGAATCGAACTGGCACGCTGGGCTGGTATCGCTCAACCAGCGGCAGAAACAAAACCATCAGGGAGCTGCTGTAGCGGCGGCAAGTGCTGCTAAGTTAACTTATTGATATGCTAACTTCTTATTAACATTAAAAGGTCAGGCACATGAAATTTCTGGAACAACCACCGCGTTTTCTGTTTTTTACCGGCAAGGGCGGCGTGGGCAAAACCTCCATCGCATGTGCCACCGCCATTCAGCTGGCTGCTGCCGGAAAGCGCGTGCTGCTGGTCAGCACCGACCCTGCATCCAATGTCGGGCAAGTATTCGGTATCAGCATAGGCAACCGTGTCACGGCAATTCCCGCTGTACCTCAATTGTCGGCACTTGAAATTGACCCGCAAGCCGCCGCACAGGCTTATCGTGACCGGATTGTCGGGCCGGTGCGCGGGGTTTTACCGGAAACTGTGGTTAAAGGTATAGAAGAGCAACTGTCCGGTGCCTGCACTACAGAAATTGCCGCGTTCGATGAATTCACCGCCCTGCTGACAGATACTGCCTTCACTGCCAGTTATGACCATATTATTTTCGATACCGCGCCCACCGGGCATACTATTCGATTGTTGCAGCTGCCAGGGGCGTGGAGCGGATTCCTTGAAGAAGGAAAAGGCGATGCATCCTGCCTGGGGCCGCTGGCTGGGCTGGAAAAGCAGCGCGAGCAATACAAGGCAGCCGTAGATGCACTGGCAGACGAAAATCGTACACGTTTGATTCTGGTGGCGCGCCCGCAACTGGCAACCTTGCGCGAAGTTGCCCGCACCCATGAAGAACTTGCCGGCATTGGCTTAAAACAACAGTATCTGGTAATTAACGGCATTTTGCCTGCAACTGAAGCCACTAGCGACCCGCTGGCGACTGCCATCCATCAGCGGGAGCAGACTGCCATCAAGGCGATTCCGCAAGCTTTAAAAGCGTTGCCTTACGATGAGGTTGCATTGAAGTCTTTCAACCTGGTCGGGCTTGATGCGCTGCGGCAACTGCTGATTGACTCACCATCACAGAATGACCTTGAAGCAGACACTCAAATTAACCTGAATGAACCCACATTATCAAAATTAGTTGAGCGTATCGCAGAAGATGAGCATGGCTTAGTAATGCTGATGGGCAAAGGCGGCGTTGGCAAGACCACGATAGCAGCAGCTATCGCCGTTGAGCTGGCGCATCGCGGGCTGCCTGTGCACCTGACGACTTCTGACCCGGCGGCGCATTTGGCAGAAACGCTGCACGGCACATTGGATAATCTGACCGTGAGTAAAATCGATCCGCATGCAGAAACAGAACGCTATCGCAAGCACGTACTGGAAACCAAGGGTGCAAAGCTGGATGCACAAGGCCGCGCACTGCTGGAAGAAGACCTGCGCTCGCCCTGCACCGAGGAGATTGCCGTGTTTCAGGCGTTCTCGCACATCATCCGCGAAGCTGGCAAAAAATTTGTGGTGATGGATACCGCCCCGACCGGACACACGCTTTTACTGCTTGATGCCACCGGTGCTTACCATCGCGAAGTCGCGCGTCAAATGGGCAGTTCCGGCATACACTACACCACGCCGATGATGCAGCTGCAGGATAGCAAACAAACCAAGGTACTCATCGTAACGCTGGCAGAAACGACACCGGTACTTGAAGCTGCAAACCTGCAGGAAGACCTGCGCCGCGCGGGCATTGAACCATGGGCTTGGGTGATTAACAGCAGTGTCGCCGCTGCTGCTACCGGCTCTCCGTTATTGCGCAGAAGAGCAACCAATGAGCTACGCGAGATCAATGCGGTCGCCAAGCAGCACGCACGGCGCTATGCCGTTGTACCACTGCTCAAGGAAGAGCCAATCGGCGTCAAGCGGCTGCTGGAGCTATCGGCCGCCTCCTAAGCCGCGATGAACCAATTCCACACAACAATAAAATCCAATCAGCATAATGACTACAGCTAAAATCAGTTTTTTTGAACGCTACCTTACGTTATGGGTATTTATCTGCATCATAACTGGCATTGCCCTTGGCAAATGGGTGCCTGAACTATTTTATGCGATTGGCAACATGGAGATTGCCAAGGTCAACCTGCCGGTAGGGCTGCTCATTTGGGTCATGATTATCCCCATGCTGATGAAGGTTGATTTCGGCACTTTGCACGAAGTTCGTCAGCATGTGCGCGGAATTGGCGTCACATTATTCGTAAACTGGCTGGTCAAGCCTTTTTCGATGGCATTGCTCGGATGGATATTCATCCGTCATTTCTTTGCCCCGATGCTTCCTGCCGGCCAGATTGACAGTTACATCGCAGGATTGATTTTGTTGGCAGCGGCACCATGCACCGCGATGGTTTTTGTGTGGAGCCGGTTAACTAATGGCGACCCGCTGTTCACCTTGTCACAGGTGGCGCTCAACGACAGCATCATGGTGTTTGCATTCGCGCCATTGGTAGCTTTTCTGCTCGGCATCTCGGCTATTACCGTGCCTTGGACGACATTACTTGTTTCCGTGGTACTTTATATTGTCATTCCGGTCATCCTGGCGCAGATATGGCGCAAAGCCTTGCTAGCCAAAGGCCAAACGATATTCGACACGGCCATGTGCAGGATTGGAACCTGGTCGATTGCTGCATTGCTAGCCACGCTGATACTGCTATTCGCTTTTCAGGGCGAAGCTATTCTAAAACAACCCATGGTTATCGCATTGCTGGCAATACCTATCCTTATCCAGGTGTTTTTCAACTCTGCCTTGGCCTACTGGCTAAACCGCACACTGGGCGAGAAACATAACATTGCAGGGCCATCAGCTTTAATCGGCGCATCAAATTTCTTTGAGCTGGCGGTGGCGACTGCCATTAGCCTGTTTGGCTTTAACTCAGGGGCAGCGTTGGCCACAGTAGTCGGCGTATTGATTGAAGTACCGGTAATGCTACTAGTGGTACGAATTGTAAACAATAGTAAAGCCTGGTACGAAAATTAAGAGCAAATAACTATCACTCGGCAAAGCATCAATTATCACTAAATATTGACAAAACAAACGTGAAGCAATGCGCTTGGCAAGCATTCATTCTTTCAAGTAGGTAATAAGTGCGAACACGTACGTGTTAACCCTTATCTTAAGGGCTAATAATGCAAAGTAAATTGAGTGTAATATACGGATTCCTTTGGCTTAGCATTTAAATTCCGCGAGAAGAGATGGCATTGACCCCTTCATTGGAACACCTAAGTTTTCAAGCGCTATTCAATGCACTGGCAGACGCCATGTTGCTGGTCGATAACGCTGGATACATTTTGCTTGCCAATTCTGCGGCGCATGCGCTGCTTGGCTATACTAGTGGGGCAATATGCGGACTCCCGCTAAAGACAATAATACCCAAACTTGACCTTGAGCAACGCAATCGTCAACACGACGTTGGCTCCAGCTTTATCAACAAAAACAATAAACTTATTGCACTCACCCAAGATGGCAGAGAACTACGGGTGAGTGTCAATCTTATTTCGCCGCAAGCTCTGGGACAATCTACCGTTGTAATCGCACTTTATGACGACAGACGCCGTCAGGCAGAGGAATCTTTGCGGATAAGTGAAGAACGCTTGCACTTGGCTAAACGTGCTGCAGGTCTTGGCGTATACGATCGCGACCTCACTAACAATACATTGTATTGGGACGAGCGCTCGCGTGAACTATGGGGGCTGGAACCAGATGAAGAAATTACATATGAAAAGTTCGAGTCTTACATACATCCCGATGATCGTGCGGGCAGGTATGCTGCGCTTTGCCGTGCGTTAGACCCGGCCAGCAACGGCGAATATCAGACCGAGTTCCGCATTACGCGGAAAAACGATGGCGCTGAATGCTGGATAGCCACTGTCGGCCAGATAAGCTTTGAAGATAACGAGCCAGTACGGCTATTAGGTCTTATGCGTGACATCACTGAACATAAGGCCATGGAGAATCAAAACCATGAACGGCGCAATGAAACAGAGGCTCTGGTTAAACGACAAATTGCCGTTCAAACCGCATCTGCCATCGCTCACGAAATCAACCAGCCCTTGACTGCCATTTCAGCCTACAGCGAGGTGGCATTGCACAGCCTGAAAAACAACAATGTGAATTCGGAGAACCTATGTCGTGCGCTTGAAGGTTGTGTGGCTCAGGCACAGCGCGCCGGAGATACGCTTCATGAACTGCTTAATTTTCTAAGGCAAAGTGAACTTGTCGTAGAACCAACGAATATTAACCGCCTGGTAAAAGCTGCAATAGACATTGCAAAAAAAGACGGTTATGGCGGATTCCATCCGCTGCTCAAACTGGAGCAGGATATGCCGCCAGTTCTATGCAACCCGCTCCAGGTGCAGAAGGTGATACTTAACCTGGTACGCAACGCCATTGAGGCCATCCACGGATCTGGTGTCACTGCAGCAAACATTACAATCAAAGTTCGAAAAATGGCGAAAAAGAACATGGCACTGGTTACAGTGCAGGATAGCGGCCCTGGATTTGATAACGAGACAGCCAAACGCATTTTTGAGCCTTTCTTCACCACCAAATCCAAAGGTATTGGCATGGGACTTGCCATCAGCCGCTCCCTGATTGAAGCCAATGGCGGAAAACTTTGGCATGACCTCGACACCAAGGCTGGCGCTACAATTCATTTCACCTTACCCTTTTCACCATGAGACCTCACAATATGAGCATATCCGAACCCACGGTTTTTATTGTTGATGATGATGCTGCAGTCAGGGACTCCCTGATGCTCATGATTGAGCAGGAAGGCATCGCCGTGAAGACATTTAACAATGGCGATGAATTTCTTGCCGCTTACCAACCTGAATGTCTTGGTTGCGCAGTGATTGATATACGTATGCCGGGCATGGATGGCATACAGCTTCAGGAAGAGTTATGCCAGCGTAATATTCTATTGCCTATTATCTTCCTTACCGGGCATGGTGACATTCCACTCAGCGTCAAGGCTGTAAAAGCCGGTGCTGTGGACTTTCTTACCAAGCCGGTGACACGTGACGCCCTGCTCACATCAGTGCGGTCTGCCATTCTGGAGAGCAAAAGATTAATTGCACAACTTGAAAATGGCCAGGATGCTAAATTACGATTGGCAGATTTAACCGAGCGTGAACGTGAAGTGATGGCCTTAGCCGTGGCAGGCTCACCCAACAAGGAAATCGCACGCCGCCTTGGTATCAGCCACCGCACAGTAGAAATCCACAAATCCAAAATCATGCACAAGACCGGCGCTATCAATTTGCTGGATTTGGCAAGAATTGCTAATGAAGGCGGGTTATAGCGAAAACGGAGTGCGCGGGTAATTTGTTTTGATTTTTTCCTGACTACCGGTTTCCTTGGCAGCGTTCATACGTGTTCGCGCGGATTATCCTGGAACCTGTTTCTTGCTAACTTACTTCTTTTAACCGAGCACTCTAAAAGACTACGATGTAAGTGTGTTGCTTCGTTGTGGCCGTATTTTTTTGAGCATACCCTTGTAACCGAACGGAGGGTCAAATGCATCAAGTTCGTCCTGCCGCTGTCGCCGGCGCTTTTTACCCGGCAGATGGTCATAAATTAGCCGAGAATATCAAAACGCTGTTAAATACCGCGGCTTCGGGTATTGGCAAAAAGGCAATCAAAAATACAGAACCAGCACCGCCTAAGGCCATTGTGGTGCCTCATGCCGGCTATATTTACTCCGGACAAACTGCCGCCACAGCATATGCCAGACTGGCTGCCTGGCACAACAAAATCAAACGCGTGATATTACTGGGACCGGTTCACCGTGTGCCAGTACGTGGACTGGCACTTCCTGCTGCCGATACTTTTGCAACCCCGCTAGGAGAAGTTAAACTTGATAAAGCAGCCATCACATTATTGGTAGGCATGAAACAAGTCGTAGTGAGTTCCCAAGTCCATGCGCAAGAACATTCTCTTGAAGTGCAGCTGCCGTTTTTACAGACAGTGCTGGATGATTTCACCTTAGTGCCGCTGGCGGTCGGTGATGCCACGCCTGCTGAAGTTACAGAGGTGCTTGATGTCCTGTGGGGTGGTCCGGAAACCATCATCGTGGTGAGTTCAGACCTTTCCCACTACCTGCCGTACGCCATGGCAGAAGCAGTAGACCAGTCAACAGTGCAAATCATTCTTAATATGAAAGGTTCATTGACGCATCAGCAAGCCTGCGGCGGCACTCCGGTCAACGGCCTGATCTCGGCTGCTAAAAAGCATCACCTGCACCCCGTTCTTTTGGATTTGTGTAATTCAGGGGATACCGCAGGCGATAAAACACGTGTTGTTGGTTATGCCTCGTTTATGTTCACTGAGGAAACAAGCGATGCCTGAAAAGCCCATAGCGACAAAGCATCATACAATAACCGAAAAACCATTGGCTCCTGAAAGTCCAGGCAAGGTGCTGCTGCCCATTGCGCGTGGCGTTATTTCCGATGCTCTAGGAAAATCAGGTGAAGCCAAATCAAATGGGACTGTGGATGAGAATTATCCCTGGCTGCATGAAAAAGGCGCTAGCTTTGTTACGCTGACCATGAGCCAGCGGCTACGGGGATGTATTGGATCACTGGAAGCGCACCGTCCGCTATTGCTGGATGTTAAGACCAATGCCTATGCAGC
>JBAQME010000011.1:0-21055 GCA_049302535.1 Methylotenera sp. | reverse complement strand
ATGTAGCAGGGTTTAAGTCATTGGCTTTATTTGTAGCTAGTTTTTGCGTGATTGCTTCGATGTACGGTGGCGGATTTGCCACTATTCCTGCCTATCTGGCGGATATGTTTGGTACGCAATTCGTCGGCGCTATTCATGGCCGCCTGCTTACGGCGTGGTCAACTGCCGGTGTTCTGGGTCCGGTCGTTGTGAATTACTTGCATGATACGCGACTGGAGGCAGGTGTGCCTTTCGACCAAATTTACGCGCCTATATTCTTGACGCTGGCTGGTTTGCTGGTAGTAGGTTTTATCGCTAACTTTCTGGTGAAGCCTGTTGCTGATAAATACTATATGACAGACGCTGAATTAGAACTGGAGCATCAATTGGCGCATGAGCAGTCTATTGCCAATGGTGGTGTCGGTAAAGCTGCTGCAGCTTCAAAATCAGGCAGCCACCCAGTGCTTGCGGTTTTTGCGTGGGCCCTGGTACTTATTCCTATTAGCTATGGGGTATGGAGCACGATCCAGAAGGCTTGGATTTTATTTCATTGATTCAATTGAGTAGCGCATTTTAGTGTTGCTGGCTTTAGTTCGGAAGTTTTTAAATTTTTGATTTAGAAGTGCAGGCAATGCCAGATGAATAGAAAGCGCTAAGTTCGCTAACGATATGCTGTAAAATACGGCTTTATGAAATTTAAAGCGAATTAAGGGAAGTGAAAGACGTGAGAGAAATTGAGAAAAACTTGGATGGCAAAGGGATGCAGGTCGGTATAGTGCTCTCAAGATTTAACAGTAATATTGGTGATGGGTTGCTGGGCGCTTGTAAAAGTGAACTGCTCAAGCTGGGTGTGGCTGATAACGATATTACTATTGCGACCGTGCCGGGCGCACTGGAAACGCCGCTGATATTGCAACATATGGCATTGAGTGAAAAATATGATGCCTTGATTGCGTTAGGCGCTATTATTCGCGGCGAGACTTATCATTTTGAAGTGGTTGCAAATGAGTCTGCGCGCGGCATTTCTGAAGTGCAATTGAATACAGGCGTGCCGGTTGCCAATGCAGTGCTTACTACTGAAGATGATGATCAGGCAATTGCCCGCATGCATATTAAAGGCACAGAAGCTGCGCAAGTGGCTGTCGAAATGTTTAATTTGGTAAGAGCGTTATGATTGATCCACAGCATCCGATTACCAGCTTGGTCGTCGATAAAGAAGAAGGTGTTGAAAAACCCGTTCATAAAGCTGGTGCGGGGAAAGCCGGCTCAGCTAAAAAAAGCGGTAGCAAAAATCGCAGAAAATCACGGGAGTTGGTATTAAAAGCGGTATATCGCGGCATGTTAAATCAATCGGAATTGTCGCAAATATTTCGCGATATGACCGATGATCCGGATTACAACAAAGCTGATGAAGCTTACTTCAGGCATTTATTGCAAGCAGTGACTACTCACCTTAATGCTATTGATGACAAGCTGGTGAATTTTATTGACCGGCCTATTGCAGAGCTAAGCCCTGTAGAACATGCCATATTGCGTATTGCCGGATGTGAGTTGATGTTTGATTCCAGTATTCCGTATCGCGTAGTGATTAACGAGGGTGTGGAACTCGCTAAACTTTTCGGCGGCACTGATGGACATAAATACATTAATGGCGTGTTGGATAAATTTGCTGCAGCAGTGCGTGAGGCAGAAGTTAAAGCTGCAAGAAGTTAGCGCACTCAATGCGGAATAGCCAGGAGAGTGTGGTTCAACCATTGTTTGGCTTATTTCAATAAATGCTTTCGTCAGATAAAAGAAATGATGGAAGTCGAGTGAGTAACATGAGTTTAAGTGATGCGCTGGATATTGTACGCATAACTGATGTGGGTTTGCTGCGAGATCATAATGAGGATGCCATCGCTAGCGATGATGCTATTGGTTTGGTCATTCTTGCTGATGGTATGGGTGGATATAAAGCTGGAGAGGTTGCTAGTGAAATAGCCGTGTTGAGCATTACCGCCGAATTAAAAGAGGCGCTGTTGGATTTTCAACCTGGTTATGAACCGGTAATTTCGGGTAAACAGCCAGAAGCGCAATTAATTGTTGATGCGGTCAGTAATGCTAATGCGGCAATTTACAACGTGTCGCAAAACTACCCGAATTGTGCAGGCATGGGTACCACATTGGTACTTGGGCTATTTGTTAACAATAAACTGCTGGTGGGACATATTGGCGATTCTCGCATGTATCGTTTACGCAACCAGTCTTTAGTGCAAATTACAGAAGATCACTCTTTACTTCAGGAGCAGATTAAAGCAGGATTGATTACGCTGGAGCAGGCCAAATTTTCTGCAAATAAAAACCTTGTAACTCGAGCTTTAGGAATAGACCCTGAAGTTGAGTTGGAGCTCAACGAATTTGATGTCGAAGTGGGCGACGTTTATTTGCTATGTTCCGATGGCTTGAGTGATCTGGTAGACGATGTGGATATACAATCTACACTTAACGCTAATTCGTCTAATATGCTTTGGGCGGCAGAAACTCTGGTTCAGATGGCGAACGACAATGGCGGTAGGGATAATATTTCTGTCATACTAGTGAAAATTAAAAATTTGTTTGATTACAAATGTACTTGGTACGATAATTTTCTCGGTTGGTTAAGATAATAGGGTAGATTATGGCAAAGCTCATTCTTTCTCTAGACGGCGCGCACTTAAGTGAGTATCCCCTCATCAAAGTGCGAACTACTATTGGCCGCAGACCCGCTAACGACATTCATCTGGATAATCTAGCCGTGAGTGGTGACCATGCAGTGATAGTAAAGACGGATAATGATTTTTATGTAGAAGATCTTGATAGTACCAACGGCACCCTGGTCAACAATGAAGTCACTAAAAAACACTTATTGCAACATGGCGATGTAATTGCGTTTGGAAAGTTCCAGTTAAAGTACCTTGATGATGCCACATCAAATGATGTGGTCATTGAGGACAGCGTGCCGGCTTTTGAAGAAACCATGTTGATTCGCCCGTCAACATTTAAGTCGAATAAACCCATGTTGCACGCAGAGCCGGCATTGCCAGGTGAGCAAGGAGCCGAGCTGTCCGCTGCGGATGATCAATTAAATCATCAACCAGCTCCTTCTTCAGATTCCTCTCCGATAGCAGCTACTCCCTCAGTTAGTGCTGAGCCGGATATGGTGGGTAGGATACAGGTGCTTAATGGATCAAATAGCGGGCGCGAGTTGGTGTTAAATAAGGCCCTGACTACATTAGGGAAAACGGGTATTCAGGTCGCGGTGATCACCAGACGTCCTAATGGCTACTTTATTACCCATGTAGAAGGGCAGGTTTTGCCCATAGTGAATGGTGTGTCAACCGGTACTCAGGCGTTTGCACTCAATGACCATGATGTGGTTGAGCTGGCCGGGGTGAAAATGGAATTTTATCTTGCAAATTCTTAATCCGAACGTGTAAACAGTACAAGGCGTTAAGTTGCTCAATAATATTAAATATGGCGTTATTTTCTTTCCAAACACTCTTCTAGATTAACAATACATTTCAATGTTTGATTCCCAGCACCCTTACCTTCTAAAACGGCTAGAACGCCTAAATGCAATTGGCGTTGCACTGTCCGTAGAGCGGGATAATCAACGTCTTTTAGAAATGATTTTGTTAGGTGCCCAGGAAATTACAAATGCCGATGGCGGCACGCTTTATACCCTCCATGAGGATACACATCTTAAATTTGAGATGATGCGTAATAAAACGCTCAACTTATCGCTGGGCGGCACTACAGGAAAAGAAATTCCATTCGCACCACTACCGTTATATCTTGAAGATGGAACCCCTAATTTAACGACTATTGCTGCTCATGCGACTATAAATGCTAAAACGATTAATATCGCTAACGCTTACGAAGCTGAAAATTTTGATTTTTCAGGTACGCGCAAATTTGATGAGAAGACTGGATATCATTCACAATCATTTTTAACGATTCCGATGAAGAATCATGAGTCAGAAGTGATTGGTGTGTTGCAGCTAATCAACGCGATTGATATTGATACTGGAGAAATTATTCCTTTTTCAATAGCAAATCAAAGTTTGGTTGAATCGTTAGCATCGCAAGCAGCAGTTGCGATGACGAATCATAGTTTAATTGAAGGCTTTAAAGGCCTGTTCGAGGCCTTCATTGAGTTAATTGCTGATGCAATTGATCAAAAGTCACCTTATACAGGTGGTCATTGCCGGCGCGTGCCTGAGCTGACCATGATGCTGGCGCAAGCGGCAATAGACACTAAAACGGGTCCGCTTAAAGATTTTACGCTGGATGAAAATGAGTTTTACGAGCTGAAAGTAGCAAGCTGGCTTCATGATTGCGGTAAGGTCACCACCCCTGAGTCAGTCATGGATAAGCCGACCAAGTTATCTTCAATTTTTGATCGTATAGAGCTAATTGATCAACGTTTTGAATTGGTGAAGCAACAAGCGGAGAGCGCATTACTCAAAAAACAAGTGGAATTGTTACGTAACAGAGCCTTGGATAAAGACCTTGAAGCTGAATTCGTACAGATGGAAGCTGAGCTACGAGCTTTTAAATTGCAATGTGATTTAGATCGTGAGTTTTTGAGGCAATCCAATTTTGGTAGCGAATCCATGACTCAAGAAGACCAGCAGCGTGTGCGTGAAATTGGCATGATGGAAATTTCTGATTCTGATGGTCGTAAGACTACATTTTTAAGCGAGGATGAAGTCTATAACTTGAGTATTGTTCGTGGCACGCTCACTGTAGAAGAACGCGAAATTATTAATAATCATATTGATGTGACGATAAGCATGCTTGAATCGCTACCTTATCCACGCAGTTTAATTCGTGTCCCGGAGTATGCATGTGGGCATCATGAACATATGGATGGTAGCGGATATCCTAGGGGGCTTACGCGCGAGCAGATGTCGGTGCCGGCAAGGGTGATGGGTATTGCTGATATTTTTGAGGCGCTTACGTCAAAGGATAGGCCATACAAAAGGGCTCAAACCCTTTCAGAATCACTCAATATTTTAGGTATTATGAAAATAAATCATCATATAGACCCTGATTTGTTTGATATTTTCGTGCGTGAGAAAATTTACCTAAAATATGCAGAGCAATTTTTAGAGCCTGAGCAAATTGATGATGTAGATCATACAAAGATACCTGGCTACACACATTAAGGCCGTTGTTAAAACCTCAAGCGGTCATGATCAGGTTATTTATTTGTGCAATTAAAAAAGCTTCATAAGCTTATACTTTTGCAGCCAGATTCATTGCAGGCAAGATAACTGCCTTGTTCATACCAATCACCTAAAACCAATCGTATGGTAATTTTACCGTCCAGCTCTATGACATGCCGATTTGGTCTGTGCGTATGACCATGAATAAATAAATCCGGGTAGCGGTATTTTTTTACCAATGCATTTACCGCATCTGCATTCACATCCATAATTTCCATCGGTTTGTGTGACTTTTCTTGCGCGCTGCGCGCTCTAATCGTTTCAATCTGTTTTTTTCGAGACTCTAGTGGTTGGCTTAAAAAATGTGCTTGCCACTGCTTGTCCCTAACTTGAGAGCGAAATTGCTGGTAAGCCACATCGTCAATACATAAGTCGTCACCATGACTTAATAGTACTTTTTTACCGTGCAGATCAATCAAAGTCGGATCTTGAATCAGCGTGGCCTTGGCCGCTTGGCAAAAGTTTTCAGCGATCAGGAAATCACGGTTGCCATGCATAAGGTATATTGGGACACCTGATTCAGCCAGCGTACTGAAGGCGTTAATAATGACTTGATGAAATGCATCGTTAATATCATCATCCCCTGCCCAATACTCAAATAAATCACCCAAAATATAAAGCGCTTTTGCTTTTGCTGCAGTATGAAGCAGAAACTCTATAAAAGCTGCAGTGATATGCGGACGGCTCGCACATAAATGCAAGTCAGAGATGAACAAATGGGTATTTGATAAATTTGAACTAGAGGCGTGTGGATTATGCATCATCTGAAGATGATAAGTTACATGAGGATAAATTAAAACCTAATAAGCTAAATTTTAATTTATCTTCATTTGTAAACATATTGGACGGCAGATTTAAGCTGGAATTATTCCATACAAAGCTATGAAATAATTCCTTAGTGATTAAGCGCGGGTAGCGCGTTCAATAATGACATTGTTTACAGGTACGTCTTGGTGACCTTTGCGGCTGGTTGTCGCGGCTTGCTTGATTTTATCAACAACATCCATACCGGCAATAACCTTGCCGAAAACACAGTAACCCCAGCCGCTACCTGTTGGCGCAGTGTGATTGAGGAATTCATTGTTGGCAACATTGATGAAAAACTGACTGCTTGCGGAATGTGGTGCCGAGGTACGTGCCATGGCAATGGTATATTTATCATTGCCTAAGCCGTTATCAGCCTCGTTTTTAATTTCAGCTTCGGTGCTTTTTTGATTCATTTCGGCATCAAATCCGCCACCTTGAATCATGAATCCATTAATCACACGGTGAAAAATAGTGCCGTCATAAAACCCGTTATCTACATATTGTAAAAAATTAGCTACGGTAATCGGGGCTTTTTCAGCATTGAGTTCTAAAGTGATTTCGCCGAAGTTAGTGTGTAGTTTAACCACAAAATATCCTTAAAAAATATAAAAAAATTGAGTCAGTAGTAAAAATAGCTATTTAAAACCAAGCCCTTACTTATAAAGGTGCTTTGTTGATTTTAATTTCGTTAATCAGTATGGTGGCTTTTGGCACGTCGCTATATGGACCAACGTTCCCTGTAGGACTTGCAGCAATTTCACGGACTACGTCCATCCCTTTCAATACGCGGCCAAATACACAGTAGCCAATAAGTTCCGGGTCAGGATTTTGGTAGTTCAGGAATCGGTTGTTTTCAAGGTTGATAAAAAATTGCGATGTAGCTGAATTCGGATCCGATGTTCTTGCCATGGCAAGCGTACCGATGTCATTGGTTAAACCATTTCCAGCTTCGTTGATGATTGGCGCACGCGTATCTTTTTCAGACATATCAGCCGTAAAACCCCCGCCTTGAATCATGAAGCGATTGATCACACGGTGAAAAATGGTGCCTTTGTAAAAACCGGCATTTACATACTGCAAGAAATTGGCAACGGTTTTAGGCGCTTTATCTTGATATAGTTCAACAATAATGCTGCCGCGATTTGTTTCGATCACAACTTGCGGGTTTGCAGCTAGAGCAGATGTGCTTAACATAGCTAATAAAAGAAAAGCATAGAGTTGACGCATTTTATTCCTTCAAATAAGGGGGTAGATGAAACCAGAAAGCTCGGTAATCGAGTTTTATATTAATCCAATGGTTATTTAATTAAATTTGAATTAAGCAGCACCTTCATAGATAATTTTCCAACTATGATTTTCCTGAATCCAGTATTGGCGTTTTTGCATTTTATTTTTTAACGTTGGGCTATTAAAGTCTTGGGTAAAATCAACCACTACTAATTTTTTTTGCGAATCCGGGTAGCTGAACATACTGATGCCGGATAACGATATATCTATTTTTGGCTTACTTGCCTGCACGCGATACTTATGCTCTGACCATTGTTGGAAGTTAATGCCGTTGCTGGAAAAGTCTTTTGAATAATGTGCGAGATACTTGGACGTATCCTGAGATCTCCAGTCATCTAACCATTCATCAATCGCGCTTGTTAATTCCTGCCTCTGTTCTTCTGTATTATTATTTGCGCCATCCAGCCATTCTAAATTGTTAGCGATGACTACGGGCGTGTTACCTGATTGCAGAATAGGTGCGAGTGCTTTTAAGTCTTGATTGGTGAGTACCACGCAGCCATCACTGGCGCGCGGTGGCCGGCTGTATGTATTGCTTGGCGTACCATGCAGCCAGATACCGGAACCTTTTCTATTGTGCTGCCTGTCCCACTCATTGGGGTAATTAAGCGGATATGCAGCATCGCCGTATAGGTCTGGTAGTGGCTGATTTAACTTTGTGCTCGCAAAATAAACGCCAATAGGCGTGCGTTTGTCACCTTCTGTTTGTTTTTCAACCCCATTTTTACCAACCGTAATGTAATAGTCGGCTACATACTTGAGATGTTCATTTTCATTCTTGTATAGGTACAGCCTGGATTTGCTGGTATCAACTACAATTAAATGACTTTGTTGCTGATTGGGGGATAACAGGAGGTTCGGTTGCTTATCTTGCGTTTGTTTAGACAAATAACGCTCAATGCGCGCACGCGCTTCTTCTTGCAGATCTTTAACCGCCTCTGTCGGGTTGTGATCCGAGCTCCCGAATGCCTGTAAGTATTTACCTTGCGCCATTAATAGGTCGCCGCGTACCAGATAAGCCAGTTTGAAATTAGGTGTACTGCGTATCAGTTGATCGATGGTGCTGAGCGCTTGCTGGTTTTTGCCCTCTGAAATTTCGAGCAGACTTTTTACCAGCAAGTTTTCTGCAAGGTTTGTAGCAAGGCTAGTTGCATTATGCAGGTTGGATTTTTTAGGCAATAAATTACCAAAGCTAAAGCGATTAACGGCCGTGGCATTCCACGGTACCAAAGTTATTGCCGCTAATAGCGAGTAGGTAAAGGCTTTATTAACTAGCATGCGTACGTTTTATGCCTATTTTCTTTGTGTCTGTAATTAACTTGAATGTCTATAATTAATTAGTTATCTGCGATTTCTTCTTCAATATACCAGTTGTCACCATCTCGTTTCATTAACAGAGTTTTATTGGTGCGAATCGGTTTACCATCAGCACGGTAAGACTGTCTGAATTTCACCTTCGCTGTACTATCATTAGATTCGATCTTAAGGTTGGAGAGTTCGACGCTGATTTTTGATGGTTTAGCAATGCGTTCACGGCGTTGCTGTTCCCATGCCTGGCGACTTTGGCCTTTTGCGGGCTTGAAGCCAGCACCGTAGCTGGCAAAGTATTTATCAAGATTTTTACTGGCCCAGGCTTGTGACCAGTTATTTACCGCAGCAGTGATTGCATCGTTGGCATTGGCTGGAGCGCTGCCGTTTGTTTTCTTCACATCAGCTTGTGCAGTGTTAACCTGGTTGGCGGTTACATTTTTCACCGGCTCTTTGGCCGCAATGGTAGTTTTGTTGCCGGTACCGAATAAATCCTTGATTAAAGACAGCTTGCCTTGCGCACGTGTATTGCCGGTATCAAGTTGCAACGCTTTGTCATAAGCTTCACTGGCCATGCGTGCATAGATGTCACCCAAATTTTCATGCGCAGTGGCATAACTAGGATGTGTTTTGATTGCAGTTTCCAGCGCCTTGCGTGCTTTATCAAATTGGCCTTGGTCTGCATAAAGCACAGCCAGGTTGTTGTATGGCTCCGGCAAGTTAGGAAACTTTTCAGTCACATCAGTGAATATTTTAATAGCTTCATCGCGACGGCCTTGCTCGGCAAGCAAAACACCCTTCAGGAACAATCCTTGTGCATTTTTAGGATTGGCAGCAATGTAGGTATTCACTCGATCAAGTGCAACCGCAGTCTGTCCTTGATCCGCTAGTTGTGAAATTTCCTTGAGTTCATCTGCATGTGCGATAGAGAAAACGAAAGATGTTGATACAATCAATACAAACCTAGTGATAGACGGAGTGAGCGACGCAATAAAATTATTCATTGTGATATACTTTTTTGTGAATAAATAAAAACGTAATTCTATCAATAGCCTAAGCAACCTCCAATAGCTCATTTAGGTTTAAGCCAATATATTTCGCCAAACTACACATTTATAGACTTACTTGCAGCTATTGTTTAGCGAAAACTAATAATTCAATCATCTTGCAATAATAATATGTTAAAAATTTACAATACTCTAGCTCGCGAAAAGCAACCTTTTAAGCCAATTGTCGCGGGTAAAGTCAGCATGTATGTCTGTGGCATGACGGTTTATGATTACTGCCATTTAGGACATGCGCGCGTCATGGTGGTATTTGATATGGTGAGCCGTTGGTTGCGTGCTTCAGGTTACGATGTGACCTACGTACGGAACATTACTGATATTGATGACAAAATCATTAAGCGTGCCAATGAAAACAATGAAACCATTGCACAATTAACGCAGCGTTTTATTGATGCGATGGATGAAGACTCCGCCAAGCTTGGCGTTATCCGCCCGGACATAGAGCCTAAAGCGACAGAGTTTGTGGATGGAATGCTGACCATGATAGCGGCTTTGGTTGAAAAAGGATTTGCTTACCCCGCCGCGAATGGCGATGTGTTTTACGCGGTGAATAACTTCCCGGGTTACGGAAAATTATCCGGGAAGTCGCTGGAGGATTTGCGTGCGGGTGAACGTGTGGAAGTGGATACTTTTAAAAAAGACCCTATGGATTTCGTGCTATGGAAAGCGGCAAAGCCAGGCGAGCCAAGCTGGGATTCGCCTTGGGGTAAAGGACGCCCAGGCTGGCATATCGAATGCTCGGCGATGAGTGCGCACCATTTAGGACAGCATTTTGATATTCACGGCGGTGGACAGGATTTGCAGTTCCCGCATCATGAAAATGAAATTGCACAATCTGAAGCAGCGCACAGCCATGACGGTAAGCCTTGTCAGATGGTGAATTACTGGATGCACAACGGTTTTGTACGCGTTGATGACGAAAAAATGTCTAAATCACTGGGCAATTTCTTTACGATTCGTACCGTGCTGGAAAAATACGATGCTGAAGTTGTGCGTTTTTTCATCCTGCGTGCGCATTATCGTAGCCCGCTCAATTATTCTGACCAGCATCTGGATGACGCAAGATCTGCGTTAACACGCTTATATACTGCATTGCGCGAGGCAAATGTCGAAAACAGTGTGATTGATTGGCAGCATCCTCAGGCGGCCCGTTTTAAAGATGCGATGGATGATGACTTCAACACCCCGGAAGCTTTTGCCGTATTGTTTGATTTAGCTAATGAAGTGAACAGAACAAAAGACGTTGATACATTGCGTTTATTGAAAGGTTTGGCAGGAGTTCTGGGGCTATTGCAACGTAATCCGGATGACTTCTTGCAAGGTGAAGTGGCAGAAACACTGGATGTAGAAGGTTTAATCCAGGCGCGCTTAACCGCGAAGAAAAATAAAGACTTTGCGGCAGCCGATGCGATTAGAAAACAATTAGCGGATACCGGTATCGTGCTGGAAGACACACCACAAGGCACAACCTGGCGTCGTGCCTGAAAGACAGTGATTAATTGATAATGATGAAAAATGTAAGGGAATTGATATGCCAGTGAAATTAACCGCTCCGGAGGCGGCATCTTTATTGCCAGTGAAGGGCGTGCAGCTGGGCTTTGCCGAAGCTTATATAAAAAAACCTGACCGTAAGGATGTGTTAGTGATTAAGTTGGCAGAGGGTAGCAATGTTGCAGGTGTTTTTACCCAAAATCGTTTTTGTGCTGCACCCGTGATTTTATGCAAAGACTTTTTAGCGCAAAAAAAAGGCATTCGTGCTTTGCTGGTAAATACCGGCTGTGCCAATGCCGGCACCGGAGAGGATGGCCTGAGTCGTGCCCGGCAAAGCTGTGAAGTATTGGCTGACCTGCTGGATATTAAAGCAAACCAGGTGCTGCCTTTTTCTACGGGCGTGATTTTAGAGCCATTGCCGGTAGATAAAGTGATCGCAGGTTTGCCGGCTGCCATCGCAAATTTAAAAGAAGACAATTGGCTCAATGCTGCTGAAGCGATTATGACCACAGACATCGTCGCAAAAGGGACATCTCGTAGGTTCGAGCTGGGAGGTAAGCAGGTCACGGTTACCGGCATTAGCAAAGGTTCCGGTATGATTCACCCCAACATGGCGACCATGCTGGGCTATATAGCAACTGATGCTGCCGTTAGCCAAGCGGCACTTGAGAATATTATCCAGTATGCTGTGAATAAATCTTTCAACTGCATCACGGTAGACGGCGATACGTCCACCAACGACAGCCTGATCGTGATGGCTACCAATTTGGCAGGCAACGCGGAGATTGCTGCGGAGAGTGCGGATTTTATTGCTTTGCGTGACGCAATTACCGAGGTGGCAATTGAACTGGCGCAGGCGATTGTGCGCGACGGTGAGGGCGCCACTAAATTCATGACCGTTGCCGTAGAAGGTGGCAAGACTGAAGAAGAGTGCCGCAAAATAGCTTATGCCATTGCGCATTCACCATTGATTAAAACCGCATTTTTTGCGTCAGACCCAAACCTGGGCCGAATTTTGGCGGCGATTGGTTATGCCGGTGTCGATGATCTGGACGTCAATACAATGCAGTTATATCTGGGAGACGTACTGGTAGCGGATAAGGGTGGCAGGGCAGCCTCATACCTTGAAGAGCAGGGTGCAGCCATTATGCAGGAATCTGATATCCTGGTGCGTGTAGTGCTTAATCGCGGTGCCGTAAATGCCACCATCTGGACTTGTGATTTTTCTTACGACTATGTGAGAATTAACGCGGATTACCGCTCCTAGATCATATCTACAGGTCATTAATTTCATGCGCGATCAAAATTCAATACCGGATTTGCCGGAAGCTGTTGTTACAGAAGCTGCAGTAGGCGTTATCCAGCACGACAACGGCATGGTGCTGCTGGGCGAACGCCCGGCCGGTAAACCCTGGGTCGGTTATTGGGAGTTCCCGGGAGGCAAAATAGAGCCCAATGAAACTCCTGCGCAGGCCTTGAAAAGAGAGTTGCAGGAAGAGTTGGGGATTACGGTGACGCGCTATTACCCATGGCTTACCCGCACCTACAGCTACGAGGCTAAATATGATGCTAAGGGTGCGTTAGAAAGCCCGGCCAAAACCGTCAAACTACATTTCTTTATTGTGACGGAATGGATAGGCGACCCGGTTGGTTTGGAAAATCAGCTGACTAGTTGGCAGAACCCGGAGAAAATTAACGTAGGGCCAATGCTGCCGGCAAATGCCCCAATTTTAACCGGGCTTGGCTTATCTCCGATTTATGCTATTACTAATTTAAAAGAATTAGGCGAATCTTTATTTTTTGAGCGCTTGAAAACGGCACTGGAAAATGGCTTGATGATGATCCAGGTGCGTGAGAACCAACTTTCTCCCCAAGGGCTGAGATTGTTTAGTGAGTATGTTATTGAATTGGCAGCGCCGTACGAAGCCAAAGTATTCATTAATTCAGATATCGATACAGCGCGGCAATTAGGCGCAACAGGCGTACACTTATCCTCGCAAAAGTTGATGCAATTGCAAGCCAAGCCTGAAGGATTGTTATGTGGCGCCTCCTGTCATAATCTCAGTGAATTGTCACGGGCGGCTGACTTGGGGCTGGATTATGTGATGCTGTCGCCAGTGCAGGCAACATTAAGTCATTTGGATGCACAGCCGCTTGGCTGGGCTGCATTTAATCAATTTATAAGTGGCTATTCACTGCCTGTTTTTGCTTTAGGTGGCATGCAAATGGAAGATTTACACACCGCTAGACAAAACGGTGCGCACGGTATCGCCATGCAGCGGGCGATATGGGGTGCGCAGTAAAAGCTTAACTGTTAATGGTGGTGATTATGGTGCTCGTGGCTATTACTACCGCCATTATTTGTTTCGTCGCTGACTGGCGTTTTTACCAGCGCTTTAACTTGCTGTTTAAATTCAACATTTTTTGATTTAAAAGTCAGTTCAAAATTGACTTGCTCACCTTCTGCCAGCGGTTTCTTCAGATCAAAAAGCATTAAATGAAAACCGCCGGGTTCCAGCTTGTATGGTTTACCTGCCGTAAGTGGTAATGTTTCCAGCATGCGCATCTTCATCACGCCGTTTTGCATGGTCATGCTATGAATTTCAACGCTTTTTGTAACATTGCTTTCTGCATGAATTAACGTTGCATCCTGTGTGCTGACAAATGTCATGTAGGCCGCACCGACATCCTGGCCTGCGATGGTGGGGCGTACCCAGGCATTCTCTATTGATACGATATCCTTGGCATTGATATAAGTGCTACTGGCTGCCAAAGTTAAAAGTAAAACGTAACGTAAAAGCCGTTGCAATGTAGATGTAGAAAGCAAGGTGTTCATAAGTAACCTCTTGAAAATAAATGATTTTTAATGGTTAATCCTGTTGGAACTACTGTGGCGTTAAATCATCCGCCAGTTGATCGGATTTAGCGTCAACAGGAATTGCATACTGTTCGCTTGCCCATAGGCCTAAGTCAATGAGTTTGCAGCGTTTGCTGCAAAAAGGGCGAAATGCATTATTAGGTGAGAACTCGGCTAGCTGTTTGCAGGCTGGACATGCGACCAAGCGTTTTTTTGATGTAGTCATGATGCTATTTTTTTAGATGTGAATTTGTAAATTAATCTACAGTCGGATTTGCTTAACATTTTTTGATGCTGTTGCAAACTATAAGTTGCACAACGTTAACGCGAAGTGAACATCCTCTTCATGCTTCTGCGGTTTTTGTGTGCAATCAAGTGTATTAAAGCGAATGTTAATTGCATATTTGTTGGCGCTCACTTCAGGGAAGCAGGTAACGTCATCGGCAACTTCAATTTTTAACATTTGTGCAGGTTTTGCGCCGCCCAGCATTTGAAGATATGCACCATTGGTTGCAACCAGTTTGCTGGTGGCGCCGCTACCGCGCAAGATTCGTAAAATAATAATGATAGCTTGCTGCATCGGGATCAGCGGCTTGAGCCAGGCATCAAAATCCCGCATCCGCCGTTCCTCGCCAAGACCCAGCCAGTAATGATAGGAAGGCACATCGAATTCACAGACGCCGCCTGGAATGCCTGAGCGCTGTTTGATACTCATTAGCCATTCATTGGCACGTAATGTTTGGCCAAGTTTTGTTGTTTCTGCGCGTAAAGCAATTGCGGCTGTGTCAATGTCGTCAAGGGTGGATTGTAGCGCGTCTGCTACGATTGCAGGGTTTCCAACCAGTAAGCGCATTGCTGTTTTTTGGCGGTCAAGTTCCTGTAAAAGATCTAGTTTAAGCTCCGCACGATCAACGACGTCCAGGATTTGTAATAGCGTGAGCAGGGCACAGTGGTGGTGGTATTCATGGCCAGACGCTACGTTATGCAGCACTTTGGCAAACAGATCCTCCACGCGTAGCAATGTGCGTATGCGTTCATTAAAAGGATAATCGTAACTAGGCATTTTTCATAACGTTATAGCCCTAAAAGTACTTTAGTAGAGGTGAAAATAAACACACCCTATAAAGTTAAGCTGAATTATTAAATTTATTTGCTAACTATGCAAGTTTTAATGAATTTTTTATGTATTTTATTAACTTTTTCAATTAATTCCGCTAGCGAACCGTTGTTTTCTATGACTTCATCAGCGCGTCTTAGTCTGGTTGCCCTGGTGGTTTGCGCATCCATGATTGCCTTTACTTCTTGTTCGGTTAATTGGCTGCGTGACATTGCACGCTTGACTTGCAAGTTTTCATCGCAATCCACCACTAAAGTTTTATTCACAAGTGCTTGATAGCGGTTGTTTTCAAACATTAAAGGAATTACCAGGATTTGATAATCTGGATGTAACGTATTCTGGTTGTTCGTCAGTAGCTCCACTGCGCGGTCATGTATGGCTGGGTGTAGCAATGCCTCAAGTTTAAGGCGCTCCCCAGGGTGGTTCAATATATGTGCGCGTAGGCTGGCGCGATTGAGTGTGCCGTCAGCATTTAAAAAGCCAATGCCAAAAACGTGCGCAATTTCGCCAAGCATCGGGCTGCCTGCAGCCGTTAGTGCATGCGCAATCACGTCTGTATCCACCACAGGCACGCCTAGTCTGGAAAATTGCTTGGCAGCTTCGCTTTTCCCGGAGCCTATGCCGCCTGTGAGTGCAATAACATACATCTGGTTTACGGTAAGTAGATTGCAGCGAGTTGCTGCCCGAAAAACAGTGCAGCAATGCCGCCAATCGCTAAAAATGGGCCAAAAGGGATTGGCACTTCTTTGCCACGTTTTGTCAGTACTATTAAAGCAATGCCGATGACTGCACCTAAGGTTGATGATAGCAAAATGACCGCAGGCAGCAACTTCCAGCCAAACCATGCGCCAATGGCAGCGAGTAGTTTGAAGTCACCATATCCCATGCCTTCTTTGCCGCGAATGAGCTTAAATAGCCAATAAATTGACCATAACACGAGATAGCCCGCTACAGCGCCGATAACTGCGGACTTTAAATCAGTAAAGCCGAAATTCAAGTTAAACAGCAGACCTAGCCAAAGCAGAGGCAGGGTGATGTCATCCGGTAATAGCTGCGTGTCAAAATCAATAAAAGTGAGTGCAATTAATGCGAAGGTAAACATCCAGGCAAACAGCGTGGTCGAAGTGTAGCCAAATTTCCAGCCAATTAATCCAATCAAAGCGCCAGTGAGCGCTTCAATCAGCGGATAGCGCATGCCGATAGGCGCTTTACAGGCGCTACAGCGTCCTCTTAATACCAGGTAACTGATAATGGGGATGTTTTCCAGGGCGGTAATTTTGTGGGCGCAGTGGGGGCAGGCAGAACGAGGCTTGGCTAAGGTGTATTTTGATTGCGCGGGGATTTCTTTACCCTGTAATTCAAGGCAGTTGTTATGCCATTCCTGCTCCATCATTTTAGGCAGGCGATGGATCACAACATTTAAAAAACTACCTACCATCAGGCCAAAAATAACAGAAACCGTAATAAATAATGTATTGTTTTCTTGCAATAGGCTGGATATTTCGGAGAATCCAATAGGCATGCTGTTCCTTTGATTGTCTTAATTTAGCAAAACTATAGCGTGCCATTAAACGACTGTAAACTTAATGCACTATCCCGGCGTTAAATAAATGTGGCAACGAAAAATATTTTTTCAGGTCTACTTGATATAAGGACTTGAAATCTGGAAGTGCCGCCACAAACATAAGTGTTGTATTCAAGATTATAATGAACACAATTGGCAAGAGGAAAATAGGATGACAGATATAACTAATCAACATGACGCAATTGAGCTTACGCAAGCCGAGATGACTCATCCGGAGTGGGATGAGCCTATTATTTGTCGCGTTGAGGTTGATCTCCCAAGTTGGTTATCTCAATTGGCAGGCGGTAAGGATTGGGAAGTTTATTCAGAAGACGAAGAGGAAAACTGCGTTAGTTTTGCTATGCGCGAAGTGTCTGCAAAAACACCTAAGCTTGCAGAAGTCACGCTCTACCACAATGGCTATGCCGTGGTAGATGTTGAAGGTAAGGCTTTGTTTGATGGATCACTCACGGCAGGCGCCAGCGAATGCGCACATTTGACTTATTACCATGCCGATACCGGTGAAAAAATCACATTGAATTAACAGCACCTGCTGGCTGCGGTTAAAGGCGGAGATTTGGTTCTAAAAACTCCGCTTCACCGCAAAGTCAGCTAATGCAATCAATGCCTGTTTAAATTTTGATTCAGGGAAGTGTGCAATGGCTTCACAGCATTTTGATACTTCAATCTCGGCAAGTTTTCTTACATGATTAAGTGCACCGGAATTATTAACCGCTTCAATTACCTGTGGCAGTTGTTCTATCCCGCCTTGTTCAATCGCGTTCCTGATCATTTGGCTTTGTTCCGCATTGCCGTTGCGCATAGCATAAAGCAGCGGCAGTGTCGGTTTGCCTTCTGCCAAATCGTCGCCTAAATTTTTGCCAATCTCGTCGCTGTTGCCACTTAAGTCGAGAATATCATCAATGAGCTGAAAAGCCGTACCCAGGTGCATGCCATAGACGCTAAGTGCTGCTTCGTCACGCGCGTTGGCCAGGCTAATGATTGCACCGAGTTGCGTAGCTGCCTCAAATAGTTTTGCTGTTTTATAGTGAATGACTTGAAGGTAGGCTTCGTCTGAAATGTCGGCATTATGCACATTCAGCAGTTGTAAGACTTCGCCTTCGGCAATCACGTTGGTGGCATCGCTTAATACTTCCATTACGCGCATATTTTGCACGGAAACCATCATTTGGAAGGTACGGGAGTAGACGAAATCTCCTACCAGCACACTTGCTGCGTTACCAAAGAGTGCGTTGGCAGTGCTTTGTCCGCGGCGTTTAGAGGATTCATCTACCACATCGTCATGGAGCAAGGTGGAGGTATGGATAAGTTCAACAACGGCAGCAAGCTGATGATGATGTGTTTGTATGTTCCCAAATAGCCCGGCAGAGAGTAGTACTAGTATTGGGCGTAAGCGTTTGCCGCCACTATTAACGATATATTCAGCAACTTGATTTACAAGAGCGACTTCAGAATGTAAAGACTGACGGATGACACCGTCTACTAGGCGCATATCGTCTGCGATACAAGAGTGAATAATGCTGAGTGCCACGTTATTTAACCCTAAAGATAAGCTGTTATTTTATCATAGCCTACCATAAGCTTAATTAAATATACTGGTGTAGTTTGGTTTGCAAAAGTGGGATAATGGACGCCGTTAATGCGCGCACTAAAATTTTTTAATTTTGCAAAGATTATGATTTGCTTTGCAGGATAAATTGCGTATAATGCGCGATTCTTCTGAAGTATGAGTTAAAGGCATAATCATGTATGCAGTAATCAAAACTGGTGGTAAACAATATCGCGTAGTAGCAGGCGAAAGATTAAAAGTTGAAAAATTAGAAGTTGAAGTTGGCGGTACAGTAACGCTGGATCAAATTTTAATGGTTTCAGATGGCGACAAAACAACCATTGGCTCACCTATTATTAAAGGTGCAACTGTAAAAGCAACCGTGCTTTCACATGGCCGTGGCGACAAGGTAATGATTTTTAAATTCCGTCGTCGTAAACATTATCGTAAAACACAAGGCCATCGCCAAAGTTTTACTGAAATTCAAATTGATAAAATCGCTGCTAAGTAAGCAGCTGAAGAATTAAGGATTAAATCATGGCACACAAAAAAGCAGGCGGTAGTTCACGTAACGGTCGCGACTCACAAGCCCAGCGTTTAGGCGTTAAAGCATTTGGTGAGCAGTTTGTTTCAGCTGGCAGCATCATCGTGCGTCAGCGCGGTACTAGAATGCACGCTGGTGAAAACGTTGGTATGGGTAAAGACCATACTTTATATGCAAAAGCTGACGGTAAAGTAAGTTTTACCGTTAAGGGTGCATTAAAACGTAAAACTGTGAATATTATTCCAGCTTAATTTTTACGAAAACCTGAGAAGCCCTATCGTTTTGATGGGGCTTTTTTATTTGGTACACTCTAAAATATGAAATTTATAGACGAAGCAACGATTAAAATTTTCGCAGGTGACGGCGGTAACGGCGTTGCTACGTTTCGTCGTGAAAAATATGAACCTATGGGCGGCCCGAGCGGTGGTGACGGTGGCCGCGGCGGCTCAATCGTTATTGAAGCCGATCGTAATATCAATACGCTGGTTGATTATCGCTATACGCGGAGCTTCAGAGCGCAGCGCGGCGAAAATGGCCGCAGTGCCGAGTGCTACGGTGCCAAAGGTGAAGATATGATTCTGCGCGTGCCGGTCGGTACGGTGATTTCAGATAAATCCAGCGGGCAGATGCTGGTGGATTTGAGTGAGCACGGCCAGCGTGCGCAGATGGCCAAGGGCGGTAATGGCGGTTTGGGTAATGTGCATTTCAAATCCAGTTTGAATCGCGCCCCGCGCCAATGTACCAAGGGCGAGCCTGGCGAAGAACTGGAACTGTATTTAGAGCTTAAAGTGTTGGCAGATGTCGGTTTGCTGGGCATGCCTAATGCGGGCAAGTCGACCTTTATTCGTGCCGTTTCTGCAGCCAAACCTAAAGTGGCTGATTATCCGTTTACAACATTGCACCCCAATTTGGGTGTGGTACGCGTGGATGCAGAGCGCAGCTTTGTGATTGCCGATATTCCGGGCATTATTGAAGGGGCTGCTGAAGGCGCGGGCTTGGGGCACCAGTTCTTGCGCCATCTTGCGCGAACCTCGCTATTGCTGCACTTGGTGGATATTGCGCCATTCGATGAAGCGGTTGACCCTGTGCATGAAGCCAAGGCGATTGTTGAAGAACTCCGGAAGTATGATGAGTCTCTTTATAATAAGCCGCGCTGGTTGGTGCTGAATAAAATTGATATGCTGCAAGATGCTGATGCAGTGGTGAAGGCCTTTGTGAAAGATTATGGCTGGGAAGGGCGCGTGTTTGCAATTTCTGCAATCAGCGGTCTTGGCTGCAAAGAGCTGACTTATGCCATCATGCAGCATATTGAAGAAAACAGGGATTTGATCAACCAGGAGTCAGAGAATCCAGAACCTAAAAATTCAGAGTCAAAGAATCCAGAGTCAAAGAATGAAATCGTCTGAATTTAAATCTTTGGTGCTTGATGCGAAAGTAATCGTGGTGAAGGTGGGCTCCAGCCTGGTCACGAATGATGGCAATGGTTTGGACCAGGCCGCTATTGCCGGCTGGGCGGCACAAATTGCCGCATTGGCGCTGCAAGGCAAGCAGGTTGTATTGGTATCCAGCGGCGCTGTGGCTGAAGGCATGCAAAGACTGGGCTGGAAAAAACGCCCAACGGCAGTGAATGAACTGCAGGCAGCGGCTGCCGTCGGACAAATGGGTTTGGTGCAAATGTATGAAAGCTGCTTTAGCCAGCATCAATTACGAACTGCGCAAGTGCTGCTCACGCACGATGATTTGGCTGACAGGAAACGTTACCTTAATGCACGCAGCACGCTACGCACATTGCTGGATATGAAAGTCATTCCAATCATCAATGAAAATGATACCGTGGTTACCGATGAAATCCGTTTTGGCGACAATGATACTTTAGGGTCATTGGTGGCGAACCTGATTGAGGCTGATACCCTGGTTATTCTGACGGATCAGCAAGGGCTGTATTCTGCTGACCCACGCAGCAATCCCGGTGCAACATTTATACAGCATGCTACAGCCGGAGATGCTGCTTTAGAGCAAATGGCGGGTGGCGCGGGTAGCAGTGTAGGTACAGGCGGGATGCTGACTAAAATACTGGCGGCAAAGCGGGCAGCGCGTAGCGGTGCCCATACAGTGATTGCTTCTGGCCGTGAAAAAGATGTATTGGTGCGTTTAAGCAATGGTGAAGCCATTGGTACGCATCTTGAAGCAACGCAGATGAAAACTGCAGCACGTA
>JBAQME010000010.1:0-1720 GCA_049302535.1 Methylotenera sp. | reverse complement strand
GGGTTGTAAGCAGCGCGCGCTGCAAGTTCCAACCCGATTTTGTCTGCTTCTCTTTCCTGCTCGCGGCTATTAGGCAGCGCAAAAAAGAGTTGTGAGCCCATGCTTGCAGCCTGCATGGAAGCATTGCCTACAGCAGAGCTGGTGCCTTTTGTCAGTATTGCAGCCAATGCCTGCAAGCCGAACTCTTGTGCGTAAGCCTGTGACATGCGTTCACGGCCGTGTTCGCGCAGGGCGTGTGCGATTTCGTGCCCGATCACTGCGGCGAGTTCGTCGTCGGTAGCGTTGAGTTTTTCAATTAAGCCTGAATACACCATGATTTTGCCGCCAGGCATGCAGTAGGCATTGAGCTGGTCATTTTTTTCTACGTTGACTTCCCATTTCCATTGGGCGGCATCTTTCCTGAAAACGCCGACCTGGCTGATCAGCCTGTTGGAAATTTTGCGTACACGCTCAACCTGTGTTTTGTCTGCATTGAGCGTTTGTTTCTTTTGGGCTTCATTAAGTGTTTGCGTATAAGCCTGGCTGGACATGTTGGTGATGTAGGACGCCGGCAGTAACATGAACTGGCTACGTTTTACCCCTGAAACGCTATCGCTGGTTGTGGTAGCGCAGCCGCCTAGTTGCACTGCGAGGATTGTTGCAAGGATTAACGTGATTTTTTTGAATGAGAGTAGTTTATTCATTTTGCTTTACTCCATATTAATTAACATGACTCTAACGTTTAATATGACAATTGGTTGAGTCTAAAATTAAAATTACGCATTCATTTTGGTGAGTTCGTGAATGTTAGAACGATACCTGCGCTCCAAGCTCAACTACACGGTTGGCCGGTAATTTAAACTGGTTGGTGATGGTCTCCGCACTTCTAAACAGGCCGATAAATATTTTTTTGCGCCAGAAAGCCATGCCAGGCTTTCTATCAGCAATTAAACTTTCTTTACCGATGAAATATGAAGTATCCATCGCTTCTAATGTCAGACCTTTTTCAGCGCAAAGCATTAAGTCTCTTGGCAAGTCTGGCTCATCCTTAAATCCGTATCGCACGGCAACTCTATAAAACTTGTGTCCTAATGGTATGACCTCTACGCGATCCTCCATAGGTGCATGAGGGATATCCAGAAATTTAACAGTAAGGATCACTACTTTTTCGTGCAGCACTTTATTGTGTTTGAGATTATGCAGCATGGCGTGCGGCACACCATCCGGGTTTGGTGTCATGAATATTGCATTTCCTGGCACGCGTGTAGGCGGGTGCGAGCCTACCGCTTCAATGAATGGGTCGAGTGCCATTGCCTCGTTTTTCAGGTGCAGATAGAGCTGGGTTCGGCCGGTTTTCCAGGTAATCATCAATGTAAAGATAATGATGCCAATCACCAATGGCACCCATCCGCCATCAGGGATTTTGAGTATATTGGCGCTGAAAAATGCCAGATCGATTGTTAAAAACAACAGCACCAGACTGATTGTGCGAACTTTGCCCCAACCCCATAAAAAGTGGAACACAATGCCTGCCAGCAAGGTGGTAATCACCATGTCGCCGGTCACGGCAATACCATAGGCTGCTGCTAAATTGCCGGAGGATTTGAAACCTATTACCAGCGTCATAACCGCCAGCATCAAACCCCAGTTCACGCGCGGCATATAGATTTGCCCCTGCTGGCTTTCCGAGGTGTGTTCAACGTGCATGCGTGGTAAATAACCAAGTTGCAATGCCTGGCGT
>JBAQME010000009.1:0-2048 GCA_049302535.1 Methylotenera sp. | reverse complement strand
GGAAACCACTGTAATTTTCATGCGGCTTAGCGCATTGACAGTTGCAACTCTGACCTTTGCAGCCGGGGCTGTAAACGTCCGATAAGTTGTACCGGTTAAGGTATGGTTAAGTGCAGCGGATCCACCGACCCCTGCTGCCGTAGTCATCGCAGGGATGCACCCGGCTGTAAATATCGTATTAGCTAGCAGTAAGCACGCTGCTGAAAAAAATCGCATTACTATCCCCTTAATTATTACTGTAATTAAACTAAATCATGGTTATTTAAAATTATTCTTATGGTAGTACCTGATTGATTTCAATATCAACTGTTTTACCATTTGGCTTTACCGCTGCAGTCATGCCTTGTAAATCGCCGGCTTGCTGTTTGGCATCGCCGGTTTTAGATACGCGCGCAACTAATACAACCTCACTCGCCTGAGACAATTTATGTTCAGGCATGAGCGCAGTGCTATCGTCCAGGTGATAGGCATAGGGCAAGCTGCTTACTGTAGTACGCACAATCGCCAGCGGCATGGGCGCGCCCTGTGTGGCACGCGCAAAAATGAATACCGTAGACGAAGGATCTGATTTACCTGCTAATTTAGGCGATATACGCACGGTTCCGCTTATGCCCGCAGCTATAGGTAATTGCGGAGTGCTTTTCACCTCCGGCTGCGTTTGCACTTTTTCACCAGACAGCACCCGCGCTTCGTTCAACGATGCTTTGACCTCAGGCAATATTTCCGAATCGGCAGGCAGATCTTGCTGCAAACGCTCCCAATAGCTAATGGCCTGCTTATAGTCTTTACGGTCGAAAGCAGCAGTTGCCGCCAGCATGAGTGCCTTGACATGATGTGGGTCGAGCTTGAGCGCCTGATTGACCAGTTCTTCAGGCTTGCCGGTAAGTTTATGTCCGTTTACAACAGCTAACGCATCAGCATAATCAGCTAGCAGCTGCGGATCGTCCGGTATTACCTTAACCGCTTTTTCGTAAGCTGGTATCGCATTGGCATGTTGTCTAAGTTCCACATATGACCTTGCCAATAAAGCCCAACCTGCACCATCACCTGGATTTTTTTCCAGTTTATTCTTCAATGACTCTAACAATGGCTCCAATTCGCTCACCATCGAACCATGCTCGGTTTTGGGCTGAGCGGCGGAAATGTCAGGTGAAACTGCCGGAATCGAGAGGGAAACGGGGCTGCCCAGCTTGTAATACAACAATCCTGCCACCAAAGGTAATGCTACCAATAAAACAGCAGCCAAACGCCGATCCGGCGAACTTACGGCTACGATATTTTTTTCTGCATCACCAACCTCTTCAAGAAAACGGCGCTCCAACTCACTTTTAGCCGCATCATATTGAGCGGTAGCAAGCACGCCATTGGTTTTATCCTGCTCAAGTTCGGCAAACTGCTGCCGGAAAATAGCGCGCTTTTCCGCATTAGCATCGGTATTTGCGGCAGCATTAGGACGCACCAGTACAGGCAGAATCAACGCCAGTACAATTAGCAGCAATACAATAGCAATTATCCAAAACACCAGCATTATGATTCCTTATTTAATAATTCACTGACCTTGTTCGCTTCATCCACGCTTAGCGGGGCATCTGCGGCCTGCTTTGCGCGCCTGCGCAGCATCACTACCAGACCAACGACACCTGCCAACAACAAAGCAAAAGGACCAAACCACAGCATCACTGTACTTGGCTTAAGCGGTGGCCGATAACGCACAAAATCACCATAACGCACCACCAGATAATCAATAATGGCTTGGTCACTCATGCCTTTAGCTGCCATTTCCCGTATTTCCTGACGCAAATCCTCGGCTAATTCCGCGTGCGAATCTGCCAGGGTCTGGTTTTGGCATACGAGACAACGCAGTTCTTCTGAAAGCCGCTGCACCTGTGCCTCAACTACGGCATCCTTCTGCAAAGGCTGCGCATCCTTGGCCCAAGCAGTTTGAATCAAAGTATTAATTGCCAGTAAAAAACAAAAGACCGTTATTAAACGAATTAAAAATATGCGATTCATTGTGTTTGCAGCCTTTTTACTAGAGGAAGAATTTT
>JBAQME010000008.1:0-2969 GCA_049302535.1 Methylotenera sp. | reverse complement strand
TAAGATTGCAGCAAGGCACAGCCTTTGTCGCTCCAGTATTTTTGCAGGGTGAGAATGATCTCTTGAAATGTTAAAGCCATGATATGTAATAAGACTTAATGTTGATTAGTATGGGCGAAAGTGTAATTTTACTTTGTTTTGTAGTCTAGCAATAGGCTTTATCTGCGAACAGTAGTGTTACGCCGCCACAACAGGATAATCAGACCCAGGCTGAATATCACAAACGGCCAATTGCCCCAGTACACATAAGGCGTGCTACCGGCATAACCTTGCGCGGTACCGTTGAGTGTGGTTTGCACAAAGTGCGGTGCATGAGCCGTGATGTGGCCTTTGTGGTCAATAATTGCGGTGGCGCCGGTATTGGTGGCGCGTAGCATCATGCGCCCGGTTTCCAGTGCACGCGCTTGGGAGAACTGCATGTGCTGATCTGCTGCGTATGAGGTGCCGTACCATGCGTCATTACTGACATTGACCAGTAATGTTGCGGCTGGAAGCTGGCGTATGATTTCTTCGCCAAACACATCTTCGTAGCAAATGTTAACAGCGACTTTTTCACCGGCAACCTGCATGGGCTGCTGGTGTATGCTGCCACGCGACAAGTCGCTTAAAGGCATGTTGAGCCAATCGCGGTATATCCAGCCAAAAGCCAGCTTGAACGGGATAAATTCACCGAAAGGTACCAAATGTGATTTGCGGTAAACAGCCGTTTCTGCGCTGCCAAAGCTTAATACGCTATTGAAATACTCGCCATTTTCACGCTCAACCATGCCGACTAAAATGTCGCCTTGGTTTTTGATGGCCTGCTGCTGCAGGCGCGTTCCAACGGATAACGGCAATTCGTTGGATAGGACTGGCATTGCGGTTTCCGGCAACACGATCAGTTTGGCTGTGCTTGCTTCTGCCATGATGAGGTATTGATTAAGCGTGCGCTCTGCAATTTCTGGCGCCCATTTCATGCTCTGTTCAATATTGCCTTGCAGCAAACTTACGTTAAGCGGTTTGCCGATAGGCGTCGTCCATTCGACCAGTTTCAATAATCCACCTGTGATCACTATCAGTAATAGCGTAGCAAAAGCACTGCGACGCCAAACCTTGGCTGTGTTTTTTGCAAACGAAAAGCTGATTAAACTGGCGACAAATACCGTAATGAATGAAACGCCATATACGCCGACAATAGGTACATAGCCAGCCAGCGGGCTATCAGGTAATTGGCTGTAGCCGACAGTGAGCCATGGGAAGCCGGTGAAGATCCAGCTTCTTACCCAGTCTGACAATGCCCACAATATAGGAACGGCGATCCATATTACATTTTTTTGATTGCTCGAGATGCGTTTGCCCAGTGCGCCGACGGCTGCGGGAAATAAAGACAAAAACGCAGCTAATACAAAGGTCGAAAAACCAGCCATCATGCCCGGCATGCCGCCATAGGTGTGCAGGCTGATATAAATCCAGTAGATCCCGGTGCCAAATAGTCCTAACCCATACACGAAGCCGGTAAAAGCCGCTTGTTTTGGAGTGTCGTCCACATGCCAAAAGTAAAATAAACCGATGAGCGAGAGGATACTTATGGGATAAAAATAGAATGGGGCAAACCCTAGTACGCTGGATGCGCCTAATGAAAGCAGTAAAAGTATTTTGATTAGCTGATTTTTAGTAAATAACGGCATGGGCTAAATTGTAGCTTGATAATGCTTTAGATAACAAAAATTAACAGTAAGTCAGCATTGACGGATACAGTTTGATTGACAGGCACTATGCATAACCCTATATTAATTTTGTCTGAGGCGTATATTTAATCTGTGTAATTTATTTTTTTAAGGGGATGTATATGAGTATTGCATCGGAGTTTAAAGCCTTTGCCTTAAGAGGCAACGTGATGGACCTTGCTGTGGGTGTCATCATCGGTGCGGCATTCGGCAAGATTGTTGATTCGTTGGTAGGCGACATCATCATGCCATTGATTGGTAAAGTGATCGGCAGTGTGGATTTCAGTAATATGTTTGTGCCGCTGGCTGCAATCCCGGAAGGTAACGTTGGCACATATGCTGCCCTTAAGGCCGCAGGTGTGCCTATGCTGGCTTATGGCAATTTTTTAACCATCCTGATTAATTTCATTATTTTGGCGTTTGTGATTTTTGTGCTGGTAAAACAGATGAACCGGCTGAAAAAATCAGAGCCGGCACCGCCGCCAGCGCCGACACCGGAAGATGTCGTGTTATTGCGTGAAATCCGTGATGCACTGAAAAAACAGTGATTCAAATATGATTTTGATAAAAAAAGGGCTGGCCAGCCCTTTTTTTATATGCAATCTTTAAACGCTACCGGGAACTAAAACTATTTTGGTATCTGGTATTGCTGACCGCTATCAGGGCCTTCGGCACCATCGTTATTCATGAAGGCGACCATAACGACTTTACCATCAATAAAATCCAGTTCGGTTGTCTCATAATAGGTGCCATCGGCAGCGGTGTTAATGAAGTGGTATTGCCAGATTGAAGCCACCACTTTGCCGGAATCTTTAATTCTCACATCATCGGCTTTTGCGGGTTCGCCGAACTGTGCAATGATTTCGGCCTTGGTAAACTTATTAATGGATTTAACAAAATCCTGCTCAAGCGTTGGAATTTCATTGTTGGGGCCAGGGCCTTCATCTGCGGCAGCCGCCTGCGTGAAACATATTTGTGCAATAACCAGCCATAAGTATGCTAAATGTTTCATGACAGGCTCCAGTAAAGGTTAATAAATAGTTGATTTATTAACCTTTATGAACGCATAGATAGCTAATTAGTTCCGCTTATGGTGCTTGAGTTTTACCGGAATAAATACCCAGCAAGGATAGTTGTATCTGGCTTGCCAATGTGGTTTTCAGTATGCAGCCCTATTGCTGTTTTGACTCTTCAGCCGCCTCTGGTAATACCTCTACCAGAATGCTGTGCAAACGGCGGCTATCCGCGCGTAACACTTTGACG
>JBAQME010000007.1:0-6415 GCA_049302535.1 Methylotenera sp. | reverse complement strand
CCATTACTAACTGTGACTTTATTTTTCAAAGGCTCAATTTACCCAAAAAATCATCCGCTAAAACTTCGGCAATATTTAAATCCGACACACTCTGCAATCCGCGCCAGGCTGGGATACTATTCACTTCCAGCACATAATATTCGCCAGATTCAGCTTGAATAATATCCACGCCGCAATAATCAATATCCACCGCCTTGGCTGCCTGCAAGGCAAGTTGCGCCATCTGCGGGCTGGGTTGGACAGCCTCGCAGCGCCCGCCAGCCGCCACATTATTGACCCAACTGCTGCCAAACCTTCTCATTGCCGCCACCACTTTGTCGCCTATGACAAACACACGGTAATCATGCGGAGCATCGGCAGTTTCAATCAATTGCTGTAAATAATACACCCCATCGACATATTGCTGCATCGGCACCGGCAAGGACTCAGATGCCGGCAACTTGCGCACGCCCTGCCCTTGTGAGCCGAATAATGGCTTGAGTACCAGTTGGATATTGTTCTCATTGGCGTTTTGGCGAATAGTCTCTACTTGCGCCCTGGATTCGCATGCCCAGGTAGCAGGCGTTGCCACGCCATGCATGCGCAATAAAAAACTGGTCATTGCCTTATCCACGGTACGCTCTATCGCCTGGGTTTTGTTGTAAATCCTCACGCCTTGCCTTGCCAGCATGTGCAAAACATTCAGACGCGTAATCACCTGCTGCAGGGTGCCGCCCGCTATGCCGCGCACAAAGGCTGCCGGGGGCGGCACATCAAAATGTGGAATATAAATACTTGGGATTTGCTGCGCCAGATTGATCACGCAGTCTTGCAATGACACAAAAACCGTTTCAACACCACGTTTGGCAAATGCTTGTTTGAGCTGGTTACCTTGCCAACCGGCATCGTCAGTAAAAATAGGAATGCGCACTCGATTTACTTAATGCAGTTTAGGAAAATGAAAGATTAATTAAATCAGCATTCAATTGTCCGCCCTCAAACACATTGCCAGTATCCACATTGGTTACCGTGACTTTGGCCGGGCTAAACAGCATCGGGTCAATTTTATAAAAATCCATGTTATAAAACTTGAATACTTCAGCAAAGGTTTTGCCATAATCTTTTGAAGCACTGCTTGGCAAATTCAAGGCCAACTCGGCAGCAGCTTCATCACCGCCGCGCACCTGCAAATTAACGTATCCACCAAATAAAATCGCATCATTAGTGCGCCCCATAGCAGTCATGAAATCTTTAGCAACCGGCGGCAATACAGCCAAGCCGGAACCGCTCACGACGTCTGTCAATGGGAAATGTAAAGTATGGGCTTTGTGTAACGCCACTTCCAGCACGCGGCCTACAATTTGCACAACACCGGCAATGCTGGTTGTCGGCGTTAGAATAATAGTCAATTGTTCGGGGGCAACTTTAGTATCGCGCACGATTTTCTCTATAACTTGCACCGGCGGCACTTTATCTGTCTCCAGCACGATACAAGTGCTTGTCGCACTGTCTACATAGTCAAGTTCCTTGAATAAATCTTCGCGCTGCGCCAATGCGCGTGCCGGCCCTGAGCCTAGAGAAAAAAACTTGTCATGACTCAGCGCCCAGCCGGCATACTGGCTAGCCAAGCAGGCAAGTACCGGCTGTGTTGATGTTACCGCAATGGCTTCATGCCAATGAGCAAAACGGTCATCTGCCTGTAAAGACACCGTACCTAAACCGCCCATGCATATTTCGGCAATCAGTCTGCCGGCTTCGGCACTCCCCGCGTGTTGAATACCCGCATCAACAATCGTACAGCCTGTTTCATGCTTCGATATCCCAAGCTGCAATGCATCAGCCTGTTGCAGCAATTTTTCAACCAATGATCCCGCTAACTGGTTCACACTTGGTTGGTTTTTTAATGATTGTGATGCCAATGTGTTTTGCACGTCATTTCCCTTTTTATATTTTTTTGTTTATATTTTTTGTAATAATTGCTGCATTATTTTAACCCTGGCCTGCGCCAATTGCCTGGCTTCATCCGCAGACTCGGCATACGCGAACACGCTACAAACAGGTTGTCCGGCCAAAATACCAATCGTTTCATGCTGCGTGTCCGGACAAGGATTGTCCGTTACCCAGCCTGGCCATTCAAACCTGGCAGCAATTGCAATATCTGCCGTCGCATAAACAATTGCATGCGCTTTGCATGGTTTAGCTTTACACAACTTAAATGCCCGGGACATGATATGCGGCTCATGCCCAAGCTTCTGCTTCCCAAGACTCAACTGCACATGCCAATCCAGCAGATTCGTTTCTTCTTTTTCCGGAGAATCAGCCTGGTTCATATCTGCGGCATACCAATCGTCATACAAATCTACAGTCGCACTTAATCTGGGGTTGATTTCCAATATGTAAGCAATATCATCCTGCACAACGGCATCCAGACTATTCAGGCCAAGCAACCCGAATGTCCGGGTTAATTTGTGCGCGGCATCTATCAACTGCAGTTGAATCGCAGGGGCCAAGTTGATGCGGCTGACCGCACCACCATAGCGAAACGGCGTTGCTGCGGCAGGACTCAGCCACTGCTCATTAAAACCTACCACCTCTATTTGCCGGCTATCGGCAATGAACAACAGTGAAACTGAACGCCCGACAACGCGTTGCTGATAATATTGATTAATACCCAATTCAGCGTCTTCACTACTCGCCACCCTGATATGGCTGCCGCCACAACCACCTGCGAACTTTCTCAAGTAACCATCCGCATGGTTCACATCCGGCAGCGCATCATATACGTCAGGATGCGCAATATGACACTGCGTTAATGCTGCAAAAAAATCGAATGACGTTTTAACAGCACGCACTGTCTCCGCCGCATTTCCAAGCAACGGCATAATATCCGCTATTTTTTGCAACAACTCCGGCTGCGCTTCAAACCCGCTGCCATACACACAGCCCAGGTACTGACTCACATCCAGTTTACTAATGGCACGCAATAAAGCGTCAGCGTTAAATCCGTGCTGGTCATAATCAACAACCATCGTAATATCCGCCAACTCGACCGTGTGCTGGTCTGCAAAAGCATCAATGGAGGTAACTATATAGCCCGCCCGCTTGGCGGCGGCCACAAAAGGCCGCGCAGACAAGGCAACAATCAGGATTGTTTTTTTAATTACGCCTTTAATAACTCGCGCGCCAATTTAAACGCTGCCATAAACTCAAGAAACTTTGGTTTTTCAAACGGAGCATCGACCATAAGCATTTGTTTTAACAATTGATGCTGTGTTTTATACTTAAGTTGACCAATAGCCATGGCACCAATGCCATAAATTTTAGTCCCCTCAATCAAGGCGCCATCATCACCCACGCCTACACCTTGCACGCCTAGCGGCGACACTGCGTTAACATCCGCCACAATTTTTAATTGTTTTGCATGCTTCAAGTTATCTTGGCTAATTACCTGCACACCTGCGGCTGCGGCACAAATTGCAATCTCAGCTTGCTCCAGAACCTTTTGCTTGGCCGCCTCAGTAGTACCATCAACCACTTGCATATTAATTTGATATTGTGCATTCCAGGCTGCTGCTTTTTGCTCTGCATCAGCGATTGAGTTATAAGCAACCAATTGCACTATTGCACCCTGTTGTGCTGCCAGGATCGCCGAGCAACTGCCAACCGGCCCTGTTGCACCAAATGCGCAAAATATTTTGCCTTTTAAAGTTGTATCAAAATGATTTTTAAGGTGGAACTCAACCTTGGCAATCATCGCAGCCGCTGTGGTAAATGCACCTGAAGGATCAGCAAGAACAGAACATTCAAATGGTGAAAACATTGCTTTTTTAGATGCCTTCAGCATACTCAAAGCAAGGTCAATGTCACGTCCACCGATAAATATACCTTCTCGCTTCACTCCGGACAAACCACGTGAAAAGATAGCATCTTGCGTTAGCCCCGTCACTTCTGACAATGCCACGTTAGTATAAGCCGTAATTTTATCAAACCCTGCGTCATACGCCATGTTGACATCAAACGGACTGGCATTTTTAGCCGCTGTAATTAAATGCAAAATGCTAGTTTTTTCCATATAAATCTACCTCAAGACCTTTCATGTATTGAATATCTGCTTTCTTATTTATGTTGCCTGCACTAATTCTGCACCATGATTGCATGCGCTGCAAATCATCCAGTTCAGCGCCACATCTGTAAATGTCATTTTCAACTGCTGTAAATGCTTTTCAGCAACATGCGAATTTTCGAATATCGCGAAACCGGTTGGACCCCAGGAACTTTGCCCAAAGCAGGCTACGCCCGATTTTTCCAGATACTGCAGCACCTCTCCCACCAATTTGCTGGCATAACGGCCACCTTGGATAGGCGCAAAGTAATCACCCACATGCTTCTGCAACACTTGTATGCTTTGTCCAAAAGCCGTTAAATCACGCTCCACTATTGCCGGCAACGCCTGCATGAGCACATGCCGACATAAATGTGCGGCGAGATTTTCTGAAAAAACCGGCAACTGATTAAACGCCAGCTTCTCTTGCTCACCATGTATCCCGGGTTGATTGGTATCAAAAATCAGCAGAATGGACCAATCTTCAGGAAAATTATAACGTGCCAGCAATGGCGGAACACTTACAGCATCCCCTGCAGAAACGCGACCACCATCAACCAGCAGTCCGCCATAATCAAATGCAGCAATGCCAATACCGGAACGTCTTCCACGATGAGTAAGCTCGGCTATCTGCGCCGTGCCCAAATTAAGGTTATATAAACGACTAATAGCCGTTCCTACAGCCAAAGCCAATTGGGTTCCTGACCCTAAACCAGCGTGTTCCGGTATATGCTGGCTGATATTGAATTCAACAGATCCATCCAAATGGAGCGCCGAGATTAATTGCTGCGCAATGGCAGACGACTTGGCAATGACAGATGCAGGCACCGTCGCCCCGCCGGTAACATTTAAACTTTTGGCTGCATGCGCGCTCATCACTAAACCGGGCTCAGCCAGGCTTAAACCTATGCTGCCAAATTTTCGTCCTAAACCGCCATGTAAATCAAAAAATCCCATGTGCAAACGACCACTGGTTCGCACCGTTATGCTAGCAGTCATCATGCATCCAAATGTTGTTAATGCCAGCTTGGCTATTTCTGTAATAAGAATATTGCATTTCGTGATTATTATTTTTTAAAATTGTGCGTGTGCATTCTAGCTGAGACCTATCAATTTTCATATATGGAACAACCCATTCTAAAACGCATTTCATACTTTATTATCAAAAAGATTTATTCAATGTATGGATTATTCAGGTGACAAAAATCGCATATTTAGGCAAAATAAGGGCTTACCGATAATAAACTAAACTAATTAACCATTCCTTTCATATTCATGCCGCATAAATCTGCTGCAATATGTCTTAAAAGAGCGGATTAAAAGAATTTAGAAATTTAATTACTTGTTTGAACATCCAAGGAACTATCATGTCAGCCCACGTTATTCCATTTGAAAATTTACGCAATGTAGATGTCCCTTCTGTCGGAGGTAAAAATGCTTCCTTAGGCGAAATGATTTCCCAGCTATCTGCAAAAGGCGTACGTGTTCCTACTGGTTTTGCAACTACAGCAGATGCGTACCGAGAGTTTCTGGCGCAAAGCGGCTTGGATGTAAAAATCAATGCGGAATTAGAAAAGTTAAACATAGATGATACTCAGGCGTTGGCAATCTGCGGCAAAAAAGTGCGTGAATGGATTATGGCCGCACCGTTTCCAGCAGCATTGGAAAAAGCCATTGCTGAAAATTACGAAATTCTCACAGCAAAATCCGGTAACGGCGCTACATTTGCCGTGCGTTCATCAGCTACAGCAGAAGATCTGCCAGACGCTTCATTTGCCGGTCAGCAGGAATCTTTCCTCAACATTCATGGTTTGGATAATATATTGCACGCCATTAAAGAAGTATTTGCTTCTTTATATAACGACCGTGCAATTTCATACCGTGTACACAAAGGCTTTGTACACGCCGATGTAGCACTTTCAGCCGGCGTACAGCAAATGGTGCGCAGTGATATTGGCTGTGCAGGCGTAATGTTCACCATCGATACAGAATCAGGCTTCAAGGATGTTGTATTTATTACTTCATCTTACGGTTTGGGTGAAACTGTAGTACAAGGCGCGGTGAACCCGGATGAGTTCTATGTACACAAACCAACCCTGGCACAAGGCAAACCTTCAATCGTGCGCCGCACCATGGGTTCCAAACTCATCAAAATGGTGTTTACCGATGCTACACAAGCCGGCAAAAGCACCCATACCGTTGAGGTAGACCCGGCGGATAGCGACCGTTACTCACTTACTAACGAGGACGTTTTGGAGTTAGCACGTTACGCCATGACCATTGAAGCGCACTATGGCTGTCCAATGGATATTGAATGGGGCAAGAACGGCGTAG
>JBAQME010000006.1:0-13087 GCA_049302535.1 Methylotenera sp. | reverse complement strand
AATTTGTAGGCCAGGATGCCGGATAGCAGAATCGCCAACATTAACAGCGCGGTTGCCACTGGCCGCAGTATGAAAATTCGTGAAGGGTTCATACGCTGCGGTTACTGGATGACTGTTTCAGGTTTTTCAAGCTGATTCACAGTCTGTACATGATTTCGATGTTTTAATCCACGTTCTGTTTTCTGCCGTGAGTCATTGCCAGCTTTTTCAGATTTAGCCTCAGGCCTGGAGATGATGACTTTTGCATTCTCTTTCAGCTTATCTACGCCACTGATAACTACCTGGTCATCTGCTTTTAGTCCGTCAATCACTTCAACATCGTCACCATCTACAGTGCCTAAGCGTACAGCCTGTACTGATACTCTCGTATCTGGTGCCGTGTTTCCTCCCGCATCTTTTGCTGCGTCTTTTTGGGTTGTGTCTTTTTGTTTATGCGTAATTCGATATACGAATGCTCCGGCGCTACCATGCTGAATTGCCGCATTAGGAACAATGGTTACGTTATGCAGGGTGTTGCTCAGCAATCTCACATTCACGAATTGGTTAGGGAATAGGGCGCTATCCTTATTTGAAAACCGGGCTTTAAGTTTGACCGTACCTGAAGCAGTGTCAATCTGGTTATCCAGGCTAAGCAGGTTGCCTTTAGCCAGCAAGTTAGAGTTGCCGCGGTCCCATGCCTCAACCAGTAAGTTATTGCCGGATTTACGCGCACTCTGAAAGCGTGTTACCAGGTCTGAAACACGGTCTTCAGGTAAGGTGAATACTACGTGAATAGGGTCAACGGTATTAACGACAGCCAGTGTGTTTGCTGTGGTGATATTGTTGCCCATGTCAACCTGGCGCAGACCAATACGTCCGTTGATTGGAGAGGTAATGCGCGTAAAGCTGAGTTGCAGTTTTGCATTATCAACCAATCCCTGGTCAGCCTGTACTGTACCCTGGTATTGCTGCACTAAAGATGCCTGCGCATCAACCTGCTGTGATGCGATTGAATCCTGTGCCTGCAGTGTTTTATAGCGCTCAAGGTCAATCTGGCTGTTGCGCAGTAATGCCTGATTTCGCATTGCCTGCCCTTGAACCTGGCTGAGTGCGGCCTGGAATGGGCGTGGATCTATTTCCGCCAGCAATTCACCGGCACGCACAAGTTGCCCTTCTTTAAATAATATGCGCGTCAATTGCCCATTAACGCGGCTTGATACGGCAACTACTGCCGAAGGCGTTACCGTACCCAGTGCGGTTTGCACGACACGGATATCACCGGTTGTAACGGATGCTGCAAGTACAGGTACAGGGCGGTTTACCCCATTGCCAGAGCCGCCACGCTTTCTGTCTGAGCCTGGTTTTCTGTTTGGATCAAGTTCGTGCGGTTCCTGTGCATTTGATTGTATATTGGCTTTTGAGTGATTCCAGTACCAACCGCCTCCTGCCAGCAGTATCGCCAGCAGTACCCCAGGAACAACTTTTCCGTTTTGCATGCATCCGTCTCGTTTTTTACTAAATAATTGCTAAATCAGGCCTCATTACCATGAGGCAGTATTACCGTGGATCTCTTGCGCGAAAGCTATCGTGGCAAGCTTTGCATGATTGATTTAATTTGCCGAATTTGGCCTTGATTTGTGCGATATCACCAGTTTCGGCTACTTTGGCTAACTCATTTGCCTCACGGTTAAAGTCAGTCGCAACTTTTTTGGCTTCATCCTGTTTTTCAAAAAACTCAGGTTTAAGGCGTGTTTTTCTCCAGCCCTCGCCTTGGTCTGTGCCTGGCCCGTACAGTGCACCAAGACCTGAGTTTGCAGCAGCAGCAATTGCATTAGCTGCAGCGATGACTTCTTCCTTGCTGAAAGTATCAGGCTTGTCTACAACCTGTGCTTTTATTTTGGCTGCATTCCAGCCAATAAATGAGTATGCAGATTGGCGGAATTTGATTTGGTCTTCAATCGGCCCGGCTGCTGCTGTAAAAGTTGCCAAGCCTAATAGTGTTGCTAATACCAGTTTTAATTTCATTCATTAAACTCCTGTAGTGATATAAGAAATGTAGTGATATAAGAAAATATGTGACTCATTACCATCCTGGTGTGGGTATATTGGCTGGAATCGATTGTGCAGGCTCCAAGTACTCAACCAGGGCACCGCTAAAAACACCCCATACAATAGTTACTGATATGATTAAGGTAATAAGAAAGAAAATTCCCCCGCCGCCGCCAATTTGAATTGGTGCAGCTTGGGGCGCTTCTTTATTACCCGTAACCATTGGTTTAACCAGATTGATTTTTTTGATTGCTAAATAGAATGCAATTGCAGCAAGATGCAGCGCAATCAATGTCAATAACACATTGAATGCAATCTCATGTAGTCCTGTCATCCAATCACTGCTGGATTTGTTTATGAGGTTGTACAGAGGGCCTTGAAAGGCAATGTCATCGTTAGCAAATAAGCCAGTGCCAATCAATGTTGCAAGTGCTCCAAGTAAAGCAAATACGGATAATGCCCCCAAAGGGTTGTGCCCATTGGCTTGCCAGCCACCTTTTAAATACTTTGCCAGTCGAGAGGGCGTGGGGAAGAAATCAGTAAAACGCGCGTGTGTTGAACCCACAAATCCCCAAATGATTCTAAAAGTCAGCAAACCTAGTGCTAATGCACCGATGCGTCCGTGCCAGTCAGTAAACTCCCCACCTACCTCTGCTGTGATATAAGCGGCTATTACCGTAAAGACTAATAACCAATGAAATAGCCTGAGCGGCAAATCCCATATTTGAATTTTTTTTACTGTCATGCGTTTTAGTCTATTTCCAGTTACCTGTTGATTTATAAACTACCAAAACCTTGGCAATTTTGATTATAAAAACCTGGTGTTTAGATTTTATAAATCCATATCCGTTAAAGGCATGAGCACATATCATGCCACTCAATAAATAACTTTATATTCAGATAGTTTATGAAGGTGTTGTTGGAATCTTCAGTTGTTAAATCAGTCACTTATGCTGTTAACTCTCAAAGTTAAAATATTCTGAAGCGGGTTTGCATCGGTCGAAGCGACCGGGCTGCTGTTGTTTATGCAACATCAGGACAACACTGCTGCTGCTATAGCAACAGCAGCTGTTTTTGCAAAGAAATTACCTCGCAAATCATTGTTTTTGACATCTGTTGTTCTTAAAGCAGTGTGCTGATTCTGCTGCTTGTTTAACAACAGAATATATGTGATGCAATTGTGTTTTTTCGTTCAATTTTATTGTTTGCATTAAACGTTATCCCCGCGCCAGTTCTTGGTTTAAGGACATTTCCATTAGTTGTTAAGTGTAAAAGGTTTTAGGCTGGCACACATTTTGCCATTGGTTTGCTAGTTGTAACTTTAACAATGTACTTAATACTAATCAGGGGATTTATACATGCAACAGCAGCATAGTCATGGCAGGGAAGGGTCTATAGCGACGAATAATTTCGCGCTGGATAAATATGCGCCGAGGTTTAAGCGCAAACTAATTGTTTCAGCTTTAAGTATCGCATTTGGTGCGGGCGTGCTCGTGCCGGACTTAGGTTACGCAGCAGAAGATGTTTCAGTGTCTGATCTGCAAGCCGAAAATGCGCGCTTGAAACAAGAGTTGGAAGCGCTGAAAAAGGGTTTGCAGACTAAAGCCGAAGTTGCACCTGTCCAGGAGTCTGCTCCGGCGGTAACTGAAAATAAAGTCGAAAAAGCTCCGGTAGCGGATAACTCAGCCTCAGACGTGCTTGGCGCTGTCGTGGTTACTTCTCGTAATAAGGAAGAAGTCGCACAGGATGTCCCGGTGCCAATTTCTGTTGTCAGTGGCAAGAAACTGGATGATTACAATGTTGTAACCGTGAATGAGTTGGTGAAGCTGGCACCTAACATTGGTGTTTTCGGTAGTAACCCAAGGCAAACCAGTGTTTCTATTCGCGGTATCGGCAAAAACTCTGCACAGGATACCTTGGAGCCGAGTGTGGGAGTGATTGTTGATGGCGTTGTTAACTCATACGTTGGGCAGTCCTGGAATGACTATGTGGACCTTGACCGAATTGAGGTGGTGAGAGGCCCGCAAGGCACGTTGCTGGGTAAAAATACCACGTTGGGTGCTATCAATATCAGCACTAAATTACCTAGCTTTACTCCGGGATATACCTTTGAGGGACGGGTAGGCGAGTATAACGAGCTTGTAGGCAAGTTTTCAGCCACCGGGCCTATTGTTGATAACCTTCTTGCGTACCGCGGATCTTTTTCTTTAAATAAAAAAGATGGTGTGCTTGATAACGTCTGGCAGTCCAATGGTACTTCTGGTAATGAAACCTGGAATGAAACTAACCGTATCGGTGGGCGACTTCAGTTTTTATTGACACCGACCGACAATTTATCCGCCCGGGTGATTTTGGATCAAACCCAAACTACAGAGAATGCTAATAAGTCCTTATTGGTAAGCAATGGCCCGGCGAATTTTAATGATGGCGTTCCAAGAACATCAACGTTTGCAGGCCGTTTGGCGCGTTCCTATTTCAATAATAGTGATGGCACACCTTATCAGCCTAAATTTGGTAATAACAATATTGAAGATTCTCAAGCCAGGCCGCAACGTACCAAGCAAGGCGGTGTGTCAGCTCAAATTACATGGAATATTAACGACGATTACGCACTTACTTCGATTACTGCGCATCGCGGTCAAGACTTTGATATTAAAAATGGCGGTGTAACGAAATTTGACATTGGCAATGGCGGTCAACAATTGTCCAATCATCAAACTTCCCAGGAATTTCGTTTAAATTACAACGGAAGCAAGAAGTTTGATTACCAGGCTGGTCTCTTTGCTTTAGATTCAGAAGTTTATAGTGATGACCCTACTTCGTTCGGTGCTGATGCGGCTGCGTTTAATGCCAGCGATACACAATATTCTCGTCTAAGCGCAGCTAAATATCGCGGACTTTTGACTGATGCTCAGAGGGGTGTGTATCGCTCATATGTGTTGAATCCTAAAACACAAAGCGCAGCGGTGTTCGGCCAAATTAACTGGCATTTAACGGATGACGCAACATTAACGCTTGGGTTAAGAAATACTCAAGAGCATAAAACCGGCCGTAATCGAAGAGAGCTGGATCGTGCAGGTACCGGTTTAACCAATGCGACAGGGACAGATAATACTAAAGCGGCAAACTATGGTTTGAATATTGCAGTTCCTGGAGCTGATTTGAATGCGTGGAATGCTGCAAAGGCCCTTTATCGTAAAGCTATCGGTACTGATGAGGCTGGTGCAGGCGGTATTTATGACTGGAAACGAGGCAAGAGTATTAATGATAACTCATGGGCATGGTTAATTAACCCTAGTTACAAACTTGATGATAATACCTTGCTTTATGCTTCTGTTTCACAGGGTGAAAAGTCAGGTGCCGTAGAATTTAATAGTGATGCCAAAAGCGCAGATTACGGTAATCCGCTAAATGTGAAAGCGGAAAAAGCGAGAGATTACGAGCTGGGCTTTAAGAGCTTATTCTTTGATAAAAGGTTCTTGCTGAATGCCAATCTTTACCACACTAAAATTACCGATTATCAAGGTGTGTTAACTGTGTCAAATCCTACAGACACTGATCCGCAGGGTACAAGGTCATATCTGGGAAATATACCTGGAGTTAGGGCTCGTGGTATAGAAATTGAAACAGCATTTGCGGTGACATCTAACTTCAGGCTGAACCTGAACGGTGCATACAACGATGTTGAATACACTGATTTTTCAACTACACTGCCAGACGTTTCCACAACAACGCTTGTTAATCTTAAAGGCAAACAATTACACGGGGCGCCAAAAGTGACCCTTAATTACGGCTTTGATTACACCAAATATGTAGGTGCCGGTTTTGCCGGGAAATTCTTCCTGAATAACAGCTATCGTTCAGGTGCATTTCTTGCCTCCAACCAGTCGGAAAATACATGGCAAGATGCTTACACACTCACTGATGGCGGCATAGGTGTACAGAAAGAAAATGGCAAGTATGAACTATCGCTCGTGGCTAGAAACTTGTTTGATAAGCACTATGCAACAGGTAAAGGTACCTTTGGCAACACAGGTGCAATCACTGAGCAACCTGGGTATGGCAGGACTGTAGGCATCGTGTTCCGCGCGAAGATGTAATTCAATATTTTTAAAACCTACATGAGGATCAGGCCAATTCATATTGGCCTGATCCTCATGTATTTAACACAGACAATTTTCAGAGGAAAAGTAATGAACAGATTTAGTATTGTTTTATTGGCAGGATTATCTATTTCTGCAGTGAGTGCAACGGCAGCCGATGCACCTGCAGAGGCAGCAAAACCAGCGTCAGCTCCAGCCGGTAACGCACCCAGGGTACCGGCGGCAAAAGGCCCTGCTTTAGAGCTTGCAGTTGAAGCAGCCCGCGTTGCAATTGAGACTTGCGCAGCCGATGGAGGCCAAAAAATCGGTGCGAGTGTCGTTGATTCCGCCGGGGTGTTAAAAGTGTTGCTTGCTGCGGATGGTACGTCTCCGCGCGGCGTGACTTCCAGCACTAACAAGGCTGTCACTGCGCTTACTTTTAAAACAAACACCGGCAAGTTATTTGAGCAAATTAAAACTGACAAAGCGCTGGCTGATAATATTGCAGCGAATACAAATCTTAACGCGCGCCCGGGCGGTGTTTTGATTAAAGTCGGTGACGAAATTATCGGTGCAATTGGTGTTGGCGGCGGACGTACTGATGAGCCTTGTGCATTGGCCGGCCTTCAAAAAATCCAGAGTCGTTTGTAATGGTGTTAAGCGGTATTAAAAGGGGAGTTGCACCCATTTGATATGTTAAAACATCATTAGTAGAGAACGTGTAACTATTCAGTAAGTGCAAATGTTGCTTAAGCAGCAGATGGGTTACCTGTTTGTTGCGTGAGCAACATATTTGCAGCTAACCAGGTGAGTAGTTAAGTGCTTTAAATGTGTTTATTTGAGTATGTTGTCTTGTGAATTGTATTTTAAATCATATAGTTGCGTGATTTCTAAATTTATCTTTAACTAATATTTTATTGTTATGTCACTTTGGCACAATCATTGCCATATCTATCCTGCAAACAGGGTGTTGCGGTTTACATTAACGTTGTAGTCACCTAATAAATCAACTTAGATCAGGATATGGAAATAATGACTATTAATATGCCATCACAGCGCCACGACATTAACATAATTAAGAAAACACTAGGTTTTGCCTCGTTTGCCAGCGCACTGGTTTTTACTTTTTCAGTTCAGGCTGCCGATGTAGTCACTCCGGAAATTTCCAATGTTGTAGCAGCAGGTACAAAAATTGAATTTATTAAAGACGGATTTGAAGGTACAGAGGGACCGATTGCCTTGCCGGATGGCAGCGCGCTTTTTACCGAAACCAAAGCCAATCGTATTACGCGCATAGCGCCTGATGGCGCAATTTCTACTTTCCTGGAAAATAGCAACGGTTCCAATGGGTTGGCATTTAATGGCAAAGGTGAACTGATCACGGTACAGAATCTAAAGCCACGTGTCGGTATCGTGTATCCATCTGGCCATGAGAAAGTATTTGCCGATCAATATGAGGGAAAGCCTTTTCAGCGTCCGAATGATTTGGTTCTGGACAAGCGTGGCGGAGTCTACTTTACCGATATTGGTGTCGTGCCCAAGCCTGAAAACCCTGAGCCAGCCAGGCCTGCTGTTTACTACATTACGCCAGACGGCAAGTTAACGAGGGTCGTTAATGATATTGAGCGGCCCAATGGTGTTCAACTGAGTGCAGACGAGAAGACGCTTTATGTAGCGAACACGGCAGGAGAGTATATTTTAGCCTACGACATTGCTAAAGATGGTTCTGTTGGTAACAGAAGAAACTTTGCCAAGCTGGATGGCTTTAAAAAGGCTGAGAACGGTACCTTTTCAAGTGGTGCCGATGGCTTGGCCATTGATGCCGAGGGTCGGCTTTATGTGGCCGCTAACTTAGGTGTGCAGGTGTTTAGTGCAACAGGCGATGCTTTAGGCATTATCAGCTTGCCGCAAAAACCGCAAAATTTAGCCTTTGCCGGTAAAGACAAAAAAACGCTTTATGTAGTTGGGCGTGGTGCGGCGTATAGAATTGCCGTACTGACACCGGGGTATGGCGGTAGGGCTAAATAGCTCACATTGCTGAACGAACTAAGGTTGAAAAACCAGATTGAAAAATTAGGTTGAACAAACTTTAAGATTAGGAGTTATTCATGATACGCAAGACGGCAAATGATTTTCGCCCTGAAGTTTTAAGTTTATTTGATAAATATGTCCATGGATATGTGTCGAGGCGGGATTTTTTGCAAGGTGCTGGCAAGTTTGCACTGGCAGGTGCAACTGCAACTAGTCTGCTGGAGGCATTGAGCCCTCGTTTTGCGGAGGCTAAACAGGTGAATGAAGATGACCCGCGCATAAAGACAAGTTACGTAGAGTATCCATCGCCAAGCGGCTACGGAAAATTACGTGGCTATCTGGCCCAGCCTGCGCAGGCTAAAGGTAAATTGCCTACAGTGTTAGTGGTGCATGAAAATAGAGGTCTTAACCCGCATATTGAAGATATCGCACGCCGCCTGGCATTGGATAATTTCATCGCTTTTGCGCCTGATGCGCTGTTTCCGTTAGGCGGTTATCCTGACAATGAGGACAAGGCGCGCGAGCTTTTCCCTCAATTGGATCAAGCCAAAACCCGTGAAGATTTTATAGCGGCTGCCAATGCACTGAAAAACTTACCGGAAGGTAATGGAAAAGTCGGGGTGGTAGGTTTCTGTTATGGTGGCGGCATTGCTAATTTTCTGGCTACGCGCTTGCCGGATTTAGCTGCTGCGGTGCCTTTTTATGGCGGCCAGCCAACGGCTGAAGATACGGCAAAAATCAAAGCACCGTTATTGCTTCATTATGCAGGTAAAGATGATCGCATCAACGCCGGATGGCCTAAATACGAAGAGGCATTAAAGGCGGCAGGTGTGAAGTATCAAGCTTACATTTATCCAGAAGTACAGCATGGATTTAACAATGATACGACACCTCGTTTTGATGAGGCGGCTGCAAAACTGGCTTGGGAGCGCACTGTAGCGTTCTTCAATGAGCAATTGCGCCGTTGAGTATTAAAGCTAAGTTATTCAAATATCAAATGATAAGGGATCGTTTCCTATGCCAGGACTCGATCCCTTTACTCAGGCCCTGAATCTTGTTGCTTCCGGATGGGAATGGTTGTTGGGTCGTCAGCATCTATTTCAGCAGGTTGCTGCAATATCAGCAGGGACTTATAGTATTTCCCAAGTAAATGTTTGGTTTTCATTTTTGTTGATGATTGTGGGTGTGTGAATATTATCTATATAAATCAATTGGTAAGTGAAATTATTCTATTTGATTGAGAATTTATTTTGATATGTGACGTGTTGGCACGTTAACTGCTAAATATAACTGTATCCAGATTTTAAGTCTGGCATTACATTAAATCTTAGAAAGGCATTAATTATCATGAATAAATTCGTCAATCTTATTGCATTCGTTATGGCACTCTCATCTCCGTTGGCTTTTGCCGCGGACGGTGATGCTGCAAAATCAGCTGATGCTGCTAAACCTGCTGCAACGCCGGTATATAAGGCCAAAACACCGAAATTAAATCGCGCTCAAATTGATGAGCTGCTTGCCAAGCCGGACCAATTGGTCATTATCGACTTGCGTCGCCCGGACGAGTTAACAAAAATTGGCGGGTTCCCTGTTTATTTAAGCATTCAATCCAAGGAATTGGAAAAAAATCTGGCTTTTATTCCTAAAGACCGTTCTGTTGTGACAGTGTCGAACCATGCTGGTCGTGCAGGTGCTGGTGCTGACTTGCTTGCAGGTAAAGGTTTTAAAGTGGTAGGTGCTATCGGCGTACAGGATTATGAAGCTGAAGGCGGCGCTTTGGCCAAGGTTACTCCCCCCGCACCAAAAGTTGCAGATGCCGGCAAACCAGCCGTAGCTGAAAAACACTAATCCTTCCTGGTTATTTACGCAGGAGGTACTTTTTCTCCTGCGTGATTAAGTTCTGGTTTTGACTTAACAAATAGAAATTCAGCAAATACAAATAACACCGAAATATTCTCTTGGGCTATCAAGCTGATACCAAGTGATGAGTAAAGGAACAAGCAATGTCATTCGTAGGATTTTTACAACAACTTCACGATTCTCAGCTGGGGACGGCGCTACGAGAATCTCTCTATATATTTCCTCTGGTTGAGGGTGCCCACCTGATAGGCCTGGCGCTATCGGTTGGGTTGATACTTGTTACAGACTTGCGCTTGGTCGGATTGTTTTTACGCAATGTGCCGGTAGCAGATGTGCTGCAGCAGCTCAGGCCGTGGGTTTTGGCTGGTTTTGCCATAACGTTTGGTACAGGGATCCTTTTAATCTGGGCAGAAGGGCCGAGAATTTGGGAGATTCCTGTGTTTCCGCTGAAACTTGTATTAATTGCACTGGCTGGTGTTAATGCGTTTTGGTTCGAGCTTAAATACGGAAAAACAGTTTCTGTGTGGGGTGATAATCCAACCTTTCCTAAAGGCGCAAAACTTGCCGGCTGGATCTCGCTAGTGTCTTGGAGTGCCGTTGTAATATGCGGTCGCTTAATTCCATATCTAGATGCTACACAACACTAATTTAGACTTAACCAGAGAGTTTTTACCATGAGTACTCAATCACTTTTTCAATCGTTACAAAATAGCGCGTTAGGTTCAAGCATCGGTAAGCTGGACCCTTTAGTCGGAGCTTTGGCGCAATTGTTTCACATTGCAGGGCTGCTTCTTATTCTGACCGCTATTGTTTTAGTCAACTTGAGGCTGCTCGGAGTCGGTCTCCGTAATCAATCGTTACCGCAGCTCGTTAAAGCAACTACGCCACTGGTTTGGTACGGTCTGGGATTATTAGTTTTATCCGGGCTTTTTATATTTCTGCCTAGTGCAGCTATCTACTATCCAAATCCAGCGTTTTGGGCAAAATTTCTACTGCTGTCACTGGCATTGCTGATTCAAATTACTTTGTATCGCAAGGTCACCTCTGTGGAGTATCCCAAGCGTGGATTGGCAACAGCTACAGCAATAATTTCACTCACTTTGTGGTTTAGCGTTGCGTTTGCGGGCCGTGCAATCGGTTATATATGACGTTTAAATAAATCAATGACATATCAATTATATTAATTCAAGGTAATCGAATGAACACTAAAGCACTTTTTTTATGCACGCTGGTTTTTAATGCAAGTATGGCTTTTGCTGCTGATCCGCCAACGCCTGCGGCAGAGGCTAAGCAAAAAGAGCCGGTTAAGCCATTAAGTTTTTTTGTAACGAGTGAGGGTGTTGGTAAAGGTGCTGATTTAGGCGGGCTTGCCGGGGCTGATGCACATTGCCAGAAACTGGCAACTGCCGTAGGGGCAGGTGGTAAAACCTGGCATGCTTACTTAAGTGTTCAGGCAACGGATGGTCAACCTGCTGTAAATGCACGTGACCGTATCGGAAAAGGTCCCTGGTATAACGTGAAAGGTGCGGTTGTTGCCAAGGATATTGCCAGCTTACATGGCGACACTTTGGATGCCGCAAGGTTAGGTAACAATCTAAGCAGAAGCACGGCGTTGACTGAGAAGGCAGAACCTATCAAAGGTGCGGGGGATAAACCAAATCAGCATGACATTCTCACCGGTTCACTGCCAGATGGTAATGCCTATGCGGATGGGGCTGATCACACGTGCAAGAATTACACCAGCAGTGCCAAAGAAGGCTCAGTTCAGGTTGGGCATTTTGATCGTACCGGCGGCGGCAATACCTCGTGGAACTCCGCCCATGGCAGCAAGGGGTGTGGGCAGGAAAATCTAGTAAGCACCGGCGGTGCAGGACTGTTGTATTGCTTCGCAGTAGATTAATTGGGGATATGAATGATGCATAAAACTTTTTTGGGTATATATACGGTGGCTCTAGGCATTCTGTTCGGTGTTGTTGCCTATGCGCAAAAACCGGATGTTTCAAAAGGTGAGTCTGCCTATAAACCGGTAGCGACCTTGCAGGAATTAATGAGTTCTATAGTTGATCCCAATGTGGACCCAATCTGGAATTCAGTTTCCACAATTAGCACTAAGGAAGGGACGATAGAAAAGAAACCTCAAACTGATGAGGAATGGCTTGCCTTACGAAAACATGCCTTAACATTAATCGAGGTGAGCAATCTGCTGGTAATTGAAGGGCGGCCTGTTGCTGCGTCAGGAGCGAATACTTCCTCCCATGTTACCGAGCTGAGTCCTAAGGACATTCAAAAAGCTATTCATGCCAACCGCGATGGTTTTGTTAAGAATGCACATGCGCTACAGGATGCAGCGAAATTGACACTTGCTGCAATTGATGCAAAAGATGCTGATGAACTGGTAAAGGCAGGCGGTAAGGTCGAACATGCCTGCGAACAGTGCCACTCACAATTTTGGTATCCTAATGATAAACGTCCCACAGCGTCATTGGATATTGGTTTGAAGCCAGGCAGCAGCCTCTATATGAAAATGCGTAATTCTTAGCTTGTTAAATGAGAGGGTTTTTTTAAAAGTATATTACATACTAGTTGAACAAAAAAATGCCTGCATCTGCAGGCATTTTTTATTGGTATCAAATTGCGGGTAATCGGTGCTGTTCCGGTCACGCGTAACGTGAAAGTAATATGCATATAACGAAAAGGTGTGTTGATAATTAGCCAATCCTCTTTTTTTACTGGAATTTGTGGTGTATATTGCATGCATGAAAACAAGTTATTGTGTGTAATTTAATTGAAATAGCCAATCGGATACTTTTAATTTAACAGCTCGAATTTGCAAGTGCTGACCGGACAACCGGAAGCCAGTGTGTCGAAAGACCGCTGGCTTTTTTATTTTCTGCTACAGGTGTTGATATGTCTCATCCAATCACAACTTTTCCAAATGAAAGTTTTGATATTCCAAGTATTGTGCAGGCCTTGCGCGACGTCAGGCTTACTTCACTTGAGCACCGCCATCGGCGTAACAAGCCGCCCAAACTACCATCAAGTAAATCGTTACTTGGCGTGGTTGAGGGCCTAAGTGCGGCACTTTT
>JBAQME010000005.1:0-2063 GCA_049302535.1 Methylotenera sp. | reverse complement strand
TGCAAACCTGAAATGATGCGTGCCTTTTCGCGAGCCAGGACATTCTCGGGAAAATCCGGCTGCTGCAGAATTTTGGTAAACACATCCAGTGCCTGCGCCTGCTCGCGATTGCTGCTCAAGGTACGCAATTTAAATGCCGCACGGTCTGCATCAAAATCGCCGCCTAGAATGGCACCCACATCAGCCATTTTGTTGGCGATTTTTTCGTCGGACATGCCCGCAGCACCCAATGTCATCAGGTATCTCGTGATACCTGCCAAACCGGATTTTTCGGCCGAATCCCGTGCGCTGCCTGCCGCAAAATTGACGCTGATATCCACAATGGGCAAATCATGATTTTCAACAAAATAAACTTCCGAACCCGCTGGCGTTTGCCATTGCTGGATTTTGACACCAGCTTGAACACTGGTACTGAATGCTAAAAAACCAATATTCAAAACTGTAAAACCTAGTACTGTAAAACTTAGTACTGCTATTTTTCTTATGTGTTGCAAGTTCATTGTTTTTTTACCTTATTAAAGAATCTAAAGTTTTAAACTTTTAATGTACGTGCGGCTTGCCTTGCGGTTTTGCATTGGGGTCTATGGGTTGCGGATCCAATGTGGCGATTGTCAGGTTGTCATCCAGCAGGTATTTTTTGGCAACTGCCTGCACCTGCTCAGGGGTTACGGCACGCAGTTTGTTCGGGTAATCCTCCAGTATTTTCCATGGAAAACCGATAGTTTCCACAGTGCCTAATTGCATGCCCTGATAGAACATGGAGTCGCGCTTGTACACCTCGGCTGCAATCACACCAGCCTTTACACGTTCAAGTTCTTCCGCCGTCACGCCAGACTCTTTGATTTTTTTGATTTGCTCTAACAATGCAGCCTCTACATCAGCCACCGTTTTACCTTCGCTTGGCGTCGCGTCCACAGCGAAGATGCTTTGATGGCCTCTAGATAGCAAGTCATAACCTGCACTGGCATCTATCGCCAACTGGGTTTCACGCACCAAGCGCTGGTTAAGCCGCGCAGCCGGGTTGCCGCTCAGTACACCAGCCAGCACCTCAAGTGCATATGGCTCCCAGTCGGACTCCGGGTTCGTTAATGCCGGAACGTGATACCCCATCAGCAAATAAGGCAACTTGGCCGGAGCCTTGACCACAACACGTCGCTCACCGATTTGAACAGGTTCTACCTGAGGTTTACGGGCAGGCAGCACAATAGGCTTCAATTTACCAAAATACTGTTTAGCCAGCTGATACACTTCCTGCGCATTCACATCCCCCACCACGACCAGTGTAGCGTTATTTGGCGCATACCATGTGTGATACCATTCACGCGCATCTGCAACCGTCATGTTCTCAAGATCATTCATAAAGCCAATGACGGGTCGTGAATATGGATGTGCGATATAGGCAGCGCTCTGGAACGCTTCATTCACTTTTGACTGCGGTTTATCGTCAGTCCGCCAGCGGCGTTCCTCCATCACGACTTTGATTTCCTTGGAAAATTCTTCATCGGTTAATTGTAAATTTTCCATGCGGTCCGCTTCCAGCTTAAAAGATAGCGGCAGATGAGATTTTTCGAGTTGCTGAAAGTAGCAAGTATAGTCCGTGCTGGTGAATGCATTTTCCTTGCCGCCAGCGGCAGCTATCAGCCGTGAAAACTGTCCCGCTTTCACTTGCTTTGTACCCTTGAACATCATGTGTTCCAGCACATGTGCCACACCGGTTTTACCATTCACCTCATCCAGGCTCCCGGCACGATACCAGACTTGTGACACCACCACCGGTGAACGATGGTCTTCCTGCACAATCAGTTTCAAGCCATTATCAAGTTTAAATTCCTGTATGGCGGCATTGGCAAAAACTGTTAATGGCATGATTAACAAAAAAATCAAAAAGCTTTTTGTACGCACTGTACTAATCTCCTGTTATTTTTAGCGGTGTTTTTGGATTATGCGCTGTCATTAATACACAGTTTTATGTATTCAAACTCAAACTGCAATTTCTGACAAGGATAACACTTTGTTAGTTCTTTCAGATTTTTACTAAATCAAAACACTCCCACATAAGTTTG
>JBAQME010000004.1:0-3004 GCA_049302535.1 Methylotenera sp. | reverse complement strand
CGCCATAGGCAACGTCCCAATGCTTATGGTTGAAATTTACGCCTAGTGTGTCAAAAATAGATTCAGCAGCGACTTCCGCACGTGAAAAGGCTTTTTCCGTGAACTCACCCGTGGAGAAATGTTTAAGTGACCACGCAACGGACCCGACATGTAGGGATGCCGTGTGGCGTGATTCAAACCCTTGCCCCAGGATAAACTCGGTCGAACGCCCGCCGATGTCGATGACTAGTCTTCTTTCGCCTGATTGTGGTAGAAAACGGTTTACTCCTTGGTAAATGAGCCGCGCTTCTTCTACGCCTGAAATTACCTCTACATTAAACCCTAGTGCCTTTTTAGCTAACTTGAGGAATAAGTCTCGATTATTGGCTTCGCGTAAGGTTTGCGTTGCCACGGCGCGCACATGTGATGCATCAAAACCTTGCAGGCGTTCGCCAAATCTTGCGAGACAACGCAGCCCACGTTCAATGGCTTCAGGGGTAAGGTTACGGTCTTCGTCCAAGTCCCCGCCTTGGCGCACCGCTTCTTTAATATATTCCACACGCTGGATTTGTCCGCTATCCAAACGACCGATTTCCAACCTGAAGCTATTTGAGCCTAAGTCAATTGCGGCTAATAAAGCTTTGTCTGCTGGCATGGGAGTAGTGGTGTTGTCCATAATTTATCGCCTGGTGAATTTTTTACCAGGTACTTTGTGTTGGGTTTTGAATAAAACAATATTATTGTTTATTTTTTTAATTATTGTTTGAAAGTTTGATGACAAAGTGCAAATTTAATTTTTTAAATTAATACGCACTGCGCCCAATATCATGCTTGAAAAGCTTTTAATCATCCCCACATAAAAATTATTGTTTTTTTATTTATAACATCAGGAGCTTAATCTTATGTCCACAGAGGCAGCACAAAAAGAAACTCACCCAAAAGAATCAATGGCTTTCCAGGCCGAGGTTAAACAACTCTTACAGTTAATGATTCACTCTTTGTACAGCAATAAAGAAATTGTATTGCGTGAGTTGATTTCCAATGCGTCTGACGCCGCAGACAAGCTGCGTTTTGAAGCGCTGGCCAATGGCGCTTTATATGAAAATGATAGCGAACTGAAAATCCATATTGCTTTTGACAAAGCCGCGCGTACCGTCACTATTTCTGACAATGGTATCGGTATGAGCCGCGATGAAGTGATTGCCAATATCGGTACCATTGCCAAATCCGGGACTAAGGAATTCTTTAACTCGCTGAGCGGCGACCAGGCAAAAGATGCCAATTTGATTGGCCAGTTTGGTGTGGGCTTTTACTCTGCCTTTATCATTGCCGACAAAGTGACTTTAACTACACGTCGTGCAGGGGCAACTGAATCTGTACGCTGGGAATCAGCCGGCGAAGGTGACTTTACACTGGAAGATGCCGATAAAGCCAGCCGTGGTACTGAAATCGTGCTGCATTTACGTGAAGGTGAAGACGAATTCCTGAGTGACTGGAAACTTAAAACGATTATTCGCAAGTACTCAGACCACATTACGCTGCCAATTGTCATGAAAAAGACAGAGTGGAAAGATGGCGCTGAAGTTGCCACCGATGAAGATGAAACCGTCAATAAGGCTTCTGCCTTGTGGGCGCGTAGCAAGAATGACATTACCGAAGAAGAATACCAGGAGTTCTACAAACACGTTTCGCATGATTTTGAAAACCCGCTGGCCTATACCCATAGCCGTGTAGAAGGCAAGCAGGAATACATCTCACTGCTGTATATCCCAAGCCAGGCGCCGTTTGATCTATATGACCGCGAGCGTCGCCATGGCATTAAGCTTTATGTAAAACGCGTATTTATCATGGAAGATGCCGAGAAACTCATGCCGCAATACCTGCGTTTTGTGCGCGGTGTGATTGACACATCCGATTTGCCATTAAATGTATCACGTGAGATTCTGCAGTCGAGCCGTGACGTAGAGGCGATTAAAGCAGGTTCAGTGAAAAAGGTACTGGGTTTGCTGGAAGACATGGCGGAAAACAAACCTGAAGACTACGCCAGGTTTTACAAAGAGTTTGGTCGCGTACTGAAAGAAGGCCCGGGTGAAGATTTTGCCAATAAGGAAAAAATTGCCGCTTTACTACGTTTTGCTTCAACCAAGGCAGATACCGATGTGCAGGATGTGTCGTTAAAAGATTACATCTCACGTATGCAGCCGGAGCAGGATGTCATTTACTACATTACCGCCGATAGCTTTGCCGCAGCACAACACAGCCCGCATCTGGAGATTTTCCGTAAAAAGGGTATCGAAGTGTTGCTTATGTCCGACAGGGTAGATGAGTGGCTGTTAGGAAGCTTGACTGAATTTGAAGGCAAGAAACTGCAATCTATCGCCAAGGGAGATCTGGATTTAGGCAAACTTGAGTCTGACACCGAAAAAGAAATCCAGAAGAAAATCGAAGAAGAAGCTAAAACCTTGGTTGAAAAAATTAAACAAACCTTGGGAACTCAGGTAAAAGATGTACGTGTAACCCATCGTTTAACTGATTCACCAGCTTGCCTGGTGAGTGATGCACAAGATTTATCGGGTAATCTGGCGCGGATTCTGAAAGCCGCTGGCCAAAATGCGCCTGAGACAAAACCAATTCTTGAAATCAACCCAAGCCATAAGCTGGTTAAACGTCTTGAAGCAGAAACAGCTGAGGATGTATTTGCCGATCTTGTCCATGTGTTGTTCGATCAGGCATTACTGGCCGAAGGTGGTACGCTGGAGGATCCTGCCAGCTTTGTTAAGCGTATGAATAGCTTAATCAGTTAACGCTTTAAATGGTGTAATCATAAAAAAACCGCCCGGTACCTAAGCTCGGCGGTTTTTTTTATTTGTTTGATTTATAAAGCTAAAGAGTTATTTGTGAATGGTAACTTTCATTTATCTGTCATGAAGCTGGTTCATTTTTTGCTAGAATGACAGTGAGCACTTCAATACAAGGCCATTAAAAAATGAAAACTTCAGCCGAAACCCAAGTAAAACCCAAGAAG
>JBAQME010000003.1:0-1724 GCA_049302535.1 Methylotenera sp. | reverse complement strand
TATCTTCAATCAGCAGGTCTTCCATCGTGATAACTTTGCCATCGCAAAGCGCCAGGGCGCGCTCCAGCATGTTTTCCAGTTCACGCACATTACCCGGAAATGCCAATGTTGACATGTACCCCAGTGCCTTGGGGTCAATTTGCGGTATTGCGATGTGCTGATTTGCGCAAAGTCTGGACAATAAGAGATTGGCCATTAATGGAATGTCAGATGGACGGTCACGCAGCGCGGGCATTTTCAGTTGTATGACGTTCAGGCGATAGTAAAGGTCTTGCCTAAACTGCCCAGCGTCCATCATCTCAGCCAGGTTTTTATGTGTTGCACTAATGATGCGCACATCAACCGCTTCTTCGCTGGTACCCCCGACCATGCGGACTTTTTTTTCCTGAATGGCACGCAGCAATTTGACCTGCATGGGCAGCGGTAGGTCTGCAACTTCATCCAGGAATAGTGTGCCGCCGTTTGCAGCCTGGAACATCCCTGCTTTATCCTGATTGGCACCGGTAAAAGCACCTTTTTTATAGCCAAAAAACTCACTTTCCATCAGGTTTTCCGGGATTGCACCGCAATTTACCGCTATAAAAGCACCGTCCACACGCGAGCTGTTTTGATGGATCAATTTTGCAGCTAATTCTTTACCACTGCCGGACTCCCCGCTGATATAAACCGGTGCCTGGCTACGGGCAAGTTTTGCAATCATTGTGCGTACCTGCTGAATCTGCTCGGAATCTCCAATCATTTCGAGTGTATTAGGTTTGGCTTTGCTGGTTTGCGTGGTGAGTTTGAGGGCAAATTCAACTACTGGCCGCAGTTGCTTTAACGAGATGGGTTTGGATAAATAATCAAAAGCCCCGGCTTTAAGCGCACAAACAGCATTGTCTGCGCTGGCATGTGCGGTAATCACTGCAACCGGTAGCCCAGCGTGAAATTCGTTAATGTAGTTAAGCAAATCTAAACCCGTTCCGTCGGGCATTTGCATATCGGTCAGGCAAAGTGCATAAGGACGTATTTCAAGTAAGGCTTTGGCCTCCTCAACACAGCTGGCACTGTAAGTTTCAATATCCATTCGTTCCAGGGTCATGACAAGCAACTCGCGGATATCAGTTTCATCATCAACGATCAGGCAGGGTGGTTTTTGAGTCATGCTTTTTAATATTGCCTATGATTTATATTTTTAATTGAAGAATAAAAGCACTGCCTTGCTTAAGCGCTTGGTAAGTTAAAAGCGAACTGTTAGCCTCGGCAAGTTCACGTGAAATGTATAACCCTAAACCGTTGCCGGTAGTTTTTGTGGTGTAAAACGGCTCAAATAGTTTACTGCGATCTTGCTCCGCAACGCCATCCCCATCGTCGGTTACTTCAATATTTATTCCGGATTTTCCGACCTCGGTACAATGCAGGCTGAGGCTTCCTACCTGCTTGCGGCTGTGCTCCCAGCCATTTTTACATAAATTCCATAAGATCTGCATGAGATGGCGTCGATCAAAAGTAATGGCATGCAGTTGCGTGCAAGGATTAAGTTGAAAGTTTGAAGCTGGAATTTTTTCTACCGCACAAAACTGCGCGTGGAAATCGACAATAAATTCGCTGAGTACAATCTTTTCCGGATGCGTACGATCACGGCGGTTTAATTCAAGCACGTCTTTAATAATTTGATCAATACGCTGTGTGTTATCTGCAATGATTTGTAACATACGTACATTTGCTCCGGAAATATTTTCCTC
>JBAQME010000002.1:0-6231 GCA_049302535.1 Methylotenera sp. | reverse complement strand
GGCCCGATTGCCACGGTAAAGAGCGCAGTGGAAACCATCAACACCGCAGCCAAGGAAATTGCCCAAGGCAATGCCGACCTCTCACGGCGCACCGAAGAGCAAGCCGCCTCCCTTGAGAAAACGGCAGCCAGCATGGAAGAACTATCCTCCACCGTCAAGCAGAATGCCGACAACGCCAAACAAGCCAACCAGCTTGCCTCAGCAGCCTCCGGCGTAGCGGTAAAAGGCGGCACCGTGGTATCCGAGGTTGTCGCCACCATGAGCTCAATCAACACCAGTGCCAAGAAAATCGAAGACATTATTTCCGTCATCGACGGCATCGCCTTCCAGACCAACATCCTCGCCCTCAATGCAGCGGTAGAAGCCGCAAGAGCCGGCGAACAAGGCCGCGGCTTTGCGGTAGTGGCAGGAGAAGTGCGCAACCTCGCCCAACGATCAGCCAGCGCCGCCAAAGAGATCAAGGAACTCATCACCGACTCCGTCAGCAAGACCGCCGAAGGCACCCGGCAAGTCGAAAACGCAGGCAGCACCATGCAAGAGATCGTCACCTCGGTCAAACGCGTCTCGGACATTATCGGCGAGATTGCAGCAGCCTCCAGCGAACAAAGTGCCGGCATTGAACAAGTCAATGACGCGGTGATGAAGATGGACGACATGACACAACAGAACACGGCACTGGTGGAAGAAGCGGCGGCAGCGGCAGAGTCCATGATGGAACAGGCCAATGAACTCATGAATGCGGTCAGCGTGTTCAGTATCGATGAAGACAGCAAAGCGTACGCATCACCGTATTTACGGGTAAGCAACGGCTGATTGCGGTTTTGTCATCGATCACCGGCATTATTGTAGGGGCGGAATTGATTGCGCGATTGGCCTTTGCACTTTAATATCGCAAAGTTTTTTTGTCAGCACGGGGTGCTTTAGCACCAATGCTGGCGTAAAAGATCGCCTCTGCAAAAATATGCAGTAGAAGTGAAAGTGTTAGAAGCACGGAGACGGCAGCGCTATATAGCAATGTTAATTTTATTTGTAGGAAGTTTTTTGATATCAGGAGAAAAGAATGGCTGTTATTGACCGTGTTTTAGTAGGTGAAGCCTTAGTGGTTGAAGATCGTCCGGATGGCAGTGGCCTGGACCTTAAAAATGTTGCCCACATTGAGCTGATCATGGGCCCTCGAGGCAGTGCGGCTGAGGATGCGTTTTGCCGTACCCTGACTGACCAGAAAGAAGGGGTGAACGGTTTGCTGGCCATCGTCGCTCCCAACATGATGGTTAAGCCTAATACCGTGATGTACAACAAAGTGACTATCAGGAACGGCAAGCAAGCCATACAGATGTTTGGTCCTGCACAGCGCGGTGTTTCGATGGCAGTTATGGACTGCGTGGCCGATGGCACTATTCCTCTGGATGAAGCGGATGATGTTTTCATCTGCGTAGGTGTATTCATCGACCATAAAGCGGATATGGACGAGCGCGTACAAGACTGGAATTACGAGGCGACTAAAAAAGCGATCAAGAGTGCGATCGCTCGTGAGCCAAAAGCTGCTGATCTGGTCAAGACGTACAAGGCATCTGCACATCCATTTGCTGCAGCAGATAAGGAAGATCGTAATCAAAGAAGATCGACTGATTAATTAAGCGTATTTCTCACATCGTTGTTTATCCGGGCAGGAAGGGAAACTTTCCGGTTGCTCCCTGAATCCCGGATGAACACGCTGTTGGGGAACGCTAGCCGGAAAAAGCACGTGTATGACGTTGCGCCTACCGGGCTTTCATATGGCTAACTAACCAAATACCCGGATTAGGCATGAAATGTTTTCCTAAATTATAGGGTGAGAATTCGTGATGTTAAGACAAGAAAAACATGTAGAAGACCGCGAGTTTGATTTTACGCCTCACGACTTTAGCCGAGTGCGTAAGCTCATTTACCAACATGCAGGTATTTCTCTGTCTGAAGCTAAATCCGATATGGTATATAGCCGCATTGGCCGCCGCCTTCGCACGGTTGGCTATGATTCATTCAAGGGCTATCTCGATAATCTTGAAAGCCAGAATAACCCTGACGAGTGGGAAGCCTTTACTAATGCGCTGACCACCAACCTTACTGCATTCTTTCGTGAAGAGCACCACTTTCCAATACTTGCCGAACACCTGGTGAAGCTGAAAAAGCCTATTCGTATCTGGTGTTCTGCGGCATCTACCGGTGAAGAGCCCTATAGCATCGCCATGACGGCATGTGAGGCTTTTGGCACCATGAACCCGCCAGTTGAGATTATTGCCACGGACATCGATACCAACGTTCTGGCGACAGCTGCGCGAGGAGTGTATCCGTATGAGCGCGTGAGCAAGTTGTCGGATAAGCGCCGTAAGCATTTCTTCCAGAAAGGTACCGGTGCACATGAAGGCTTCGTCCGTGTGCGTAATGAGCTGCGTAGCCTGATTACTTTCCGGCAGCTTAATTTATTGAATGATCAATGGGCGCTGAACGAGCCGTTCGATGCAATTTTTTGCCGGAATGTGATGATCTATTTCGACAAGCCTACGCAATCCAAAGTCCTGAGCCAATTTGTGCCTCTGATGAAGCCGCATGCTTTGTTGTTTGCCGGGCATTCCGAGAATTTCCTCTATGTTTCCAATGCGTTTCACTTACGCGGCAAGACCGTGTATGAATTAAGCGATGCCCATGGTGGTAAAAGTGCTGCAAGTCAGTCCAGAGACCGAACGTTATGAGCATGCCCGTAGAAGAAGTCTCTACGACGCTATATTTTGACCGTACTTTTGACTGCGAAGCCGCAAAAATTTCGCCGGGGGAATACTATTTCACCGATAAGGACATGGTGATTGTCACGGTGCTGGGTTCCTGTGTGGCTGCCTGCATACGCGATAGCGTCAGCGGCATAGGCGGCATGAATCATTTTATGCTGCCGGAGTGCGCCAGTGCCGACAAGGATAGCCCGGTTTCAGAATCCATGCGTTATGGCACCTACGCCATGGAAGTGCTGATCAACCAGCTGCTGCGTAACGGCGCCCGTCGTGAAAATCTGGAAGCCAAGATTTTTGGCGGCGGCAATGTATTAAGAAGCTTTACCACGACGAACGTCGGTGACCGTAATGCGTTATTTGTGCGCAAGTTTCTTAAAGATGAAAGTATCCGCGTTGCTGGTGAGGATTTGCTGGATATATACCCAAGAAAGGTCTACTTCTTTCCGAAAACGGGAAGGGTATTGGTAAAGAAGCTGAAACAGCTGAACAACTACACCTTGGTTAAGCGTGAAGAAGTGTATGCACGCAAATTGAAAAACAATGATGTGAGCGGTGAAGTTGAGTTGTTTTGATTATTAGCCGGGCACGAGATCAAGACAAAATAATAAGACAAGACAGAAAGACACGAGACTAAGTAAATGAAAATAAAAGTGCTGGTAATTGATGATTCTGCATTGATTCGCAGTTTGTTGACTGAGATTATCAATAGTCAACGTGATATGGAAGTGGTGGGGGCTGCGCCTGATCCGCTGATTGCACGCGACATGATCAAGCAGTTGAACCCGGACGTGCTGACCCTGGATGTTGAAATGCCGAAGATGGATGGTCTGGATTTCCTGGAGAGGCTGATGCGTCTGCGCCCGATGCCGGTAGTGATGGTCTCTACACTGACCGAGCGTGGTTCAGAGATTACCATGCGTGCACTTGAGTTGGGAGCGATTGATTTTGTCACCAAACCCAAGATGTCTATTGTAGACGGCATGCTCGAATACACGGATTTAATTGCCGACAAGATTCGTGCTGCTTCACAGGCCAAAATTTCTCCATTACAGCGTCATCCTGCACCGAGTGGACATGCCGCGCCGACACTTCTGCGCAACCCATTGATCAGTAGTGAAAAACTGTTGATCATCGGCGCATCCACAGGCGGTACCGAGGCCATTAAGTCATTCCTGTTGCAGATGCCTTCAGATTGCCCTGGTATTCTCATCACGCAGCACATGCCGGCCGGTTTTACCAAGTCTTTTGCAAATCGCCTGGATTCACTCTGCCAGATTTCAGTTAAAGAGGCAGAAGGTGGCGAACGTATTTTACCGGGCCATGCTTACATCGCACCAGGCGATAAACACCTTTTACTGGCTAGAAGTGGCGCTAACTATGTCACCCAGCTTAGTGACGAGCCACCGGTCAATCGCCATAAGCCTTCTGTGGATGTGCTGTTTGATTCTGCTGCTGCCTTGGCAGGCAAGAATGCGATAGGCGTGATCCTCACCGGAATGGGCAAGGATGGCGCAGTGGGTATGGCGCAGATGAAAAACGCCGGGGCTTATAACTTTGCACAAAATGAAGAAAGCTGTGTGGTTTATGGCATGCCGAAAGAGGCTGTGGCCCATGGCGGTGTGGATGAGGTGGCACATCTGAATGATTTGCCAAAACTTGTGCTCAATTATTTGATGGCGAACAGCGCCCGCGCTCTGCGTGTATAGCTTACTGGATAAGAGTTAAGTGGCACAGTGCTGGAATAAGCGAAGCTTTTATATCGTTACTCTTGGCTAAAGCTTGAGCCAACATGGCGGATAATGAGTTAGAAAACTTTAAATTAGTAAAGTATATAATTAGTCATTCAGTGAGTATTCGATACTGATTTTTAATTTTAGGAACGACGATTGTTAACGGAGTAAAGCATGGCTAACCCAAATACCAAATTTCTTGTGGTGGATGATTTCTCAACCATGCGCAGGATAGTACGTAACCTGCTCAAAGAGCTTGGCTACAGCAATGTCGATGAGGCTGAAGATGGTGTAATCGGCCTCAGCAAGCTCAAGGGCGGTGGTTTTGAATTTGTTGTTTCAGACTGGAACATGCCTAACATGGATGGCTTGACCATGTTGCAACATATTCGTGCTGATCCTGAGCTTGCACATTTACCGGTGTTGATGGTGACTGCAGAAGCCAAAAAGGAAAATATTATCGCCGCCGCTCAGGCCGGTGCAAATGGCTATGTGGTGAAACCATTTACAGCGGCTACCCTTGATGAAAAGTTATCTAAAATATTCGAGAAGCTTGAGAAAGCAGGGGCTTAAACATGAAGAGCGAGTTTTTGCAGCAGCCAACAGCCGAGCCAGACCTTGTTTCTTCGATGACCCCCCAGGACGAAATGCTTAATCGCATTGGTTATGTAACAAGAACGCTGCATGATAGTCTATCCGGATTGGGTTTGGATAAAATCCTGGAACAGGTAGCGCAAGACATTCCCGATACGCGTGACCGCCTGAACTATGTGGCCCGCATGACAGAGCAGGCTGCAGAACGCGTGCTGAACGCAACCGACGCAGCAACTCCGCTGCAAACGGAATTGGCTACTGAAGCAACGGTGCTGGAAACTCGCTGGAAAGAAATGTTAGCCAAACCTTCATTGAAAAGTGAATATGACCAAACTGTTAATGAGACGCTGGAATTTTTAGCGTTGACCGGGAAAAATACTGCAGACACCAAAGCCTTATTGTTGGACATCATGATGGCTCAGGACTTTCAGGACCTGACAGGCCAGGTGATCAAGAAAATTACCGCCTTGGCACAAGACATGGAAAAACAACTGGTACAGGTACTGATTGATTTTTCACCTGCTGTTGCCAAGAAAGAGCCAGATGTAAGCACTTCTTTAATGAATGGGCCGCAAATCGACCCGGTGAATGCCGTGGATATAGTTGCCAGCCAGGAGCAGGTTGATGACCTGCTGGATAGTTTAGGTTTTTGACAACGCCTAACCGCAACACGTCACTGGTTGTTGTAGTTGCAACTCTTCATTACTAAATAGAAGTGACCAATTATAAAGGCGTTTACCGGTAACGCTATCCAAAGAGTAAAACAACAAAAGACATACCACTGTTTATATAAAAATTAAACTAATCAATATCTAAATCTAATCGGGGTCCGTTCCCTACATTTTTTGTGTGGAACAAGGCTACGTCAAGCAGTTAAAGGATGTTTTAGCCAAAAATATCTTAAAAAAATCCAGCAAAATAACTTGACTTATACACACAAACTTAAAGTGTTACGTTAAGTATTGTAATAAACCTTACCAATCAATGTGTGTTTAGTAACTTATTGATTTTAATGAAGTTAATTAATAGTCTAAAATTTATACTATTCTAAAAAAACGTTATAAATCTATAGGTTACAGTTTAGTTACACAAGTAATCACAGAGTTATCCACAGATATTGTGGAGATAATTTTTGATTCAGGAAT
>JBAQME010000001.1:0-2201 GCA_049302535.1 Methylotenera sp. | reverse complement strand
TTTAGTGCAATACAAGCAACAGGTAAGTCACATACAAGGCGCCATTTACCAGCAAGTGCCACACCCTGAGGCCGCCTTTTGCCACCAGATACCTGAGCCAGATAGCAGCGATTAATGTCATGACGATACCCAATAACACTTCATGGCGCGGCTCCCACGGCGTAAGCATGATACCGATAGCGGGTAACAAAGTACCCTGAAACACCATCGCACCGGTAATGTTGCCAAAAGCCAGAGTATCCTTGCCTTTACGTATCCATAAAATACTGTTCACTTTTTCCGGCAGTTCAGTTGCAATCGGGATAATCAGCAAAGACAGCAACAAAGCAGAAATGCCTAATAAATGCGAGGCCTCTTCAACACCATTAATAAAGCCCTTAGCCCCTCCAACCAGTAAACCCAAGCCCAACAAAAGCTGGATCACGATCACGACCATATTATTGGGCAGGCCAACCTTGCATAAGAACATGTCGCTGCCAGCTTCCGTTGCATGGCCTTCTTCTACCAGTGCCTTGGAAGCGTTGATCGTCATCATCACATAGATGAAATAAATCATGACCATACTAAAACCCAGGCCATAACGCACGGCGACTAAAGTGTGTGGCACAAACATCGCGATTGCAGCAAAACTAAAGGCGATAATGAAAAAGTTAAGGTCACGCGATAGACCTGTGCGCTCAGGTCTTAAATGGCCCTGCGTCCCGCGGCGCTTCCAAACGGAAATTGCCATTAATGAGATGGATAATGTAGCCAGCATCAAAGGCGCACCCAAGATGGCACCTACACCAATCTCTTCATTAGTGGCGGCATTTTGCGTACCTGCAAGCAATGCAAGCAGTGGCACTGAAGTTTCCGGCAATGCTGTACCTATAGCAGCAAACAACGAACCGGTCACGCCCTCAGATATTTTCAGTTTTTCGCCCAAGTGCTCGAGTGCATTGGTAAATACCTCCGCCGCAATTAAGATCACAACCAGCATCGCTAGTAATTCCAAGAATACCATTTAGGTTTTTCCCCGTTTAAACACAAATTTTATAATGTAGACATTCTAAACTGAAATGTGTACAAAATTAGCACCTGACCGGATAGTTTCATAAATTAAAACGCGTGCCCTCTGCCCTTTTGTTCCACAAGAAAGCTTAGTTTCGATACAGGTTTAATCTTTATAAAGATTAAACATAAATTCCACTACAAAATAAAATCCTGCGCGATAATTACACAAACTATAAACAACCTAGGTTATGACGACTTACCATATCAATGAAACTGGATTTGCAGATGGCGCACAAGTAATTGCATCGCCTAATTTTGATGAACGCCCGGCAATCGATGCAGATTCAGAAAAAAAGATGGGGATCAGTTTAATCGTTATTCATAACATCAGCTTGCCTCCGGGCCAATATGGCGGCAAAGGCATTATTGAGCTGTTTACCAATCAGCTTAACCCGGATGAGCACCCGTATTATGCGCAAATACACACTTACAAAGTATCGGCGCACTTTTTAATCAGGCGCTCCGGAGAACTCATACAGTTTGTATCATGCTTAAACCGTGCATGGCACGCAGGTGTATCAAATTGGCAGGGACGTGAACGTTGCAACGATTTCTCTGTCGGAATAGAGCTGGAAGGAAGCGATTTTGAAGCTTTTGAACCCGCACAATACCGGACATTAAACAATTTGATTTCCGGCATCGCCAAGGCTTACCCGATTCAGTCTATAGTAGGGCATTCTGATATTGCGCCAGGGCGCAAAACTGATCCTGGCCCTTATTTTGATTGGCAAAAGATAATAGGTAAGTGTTAATAACAAAGTTATATATAAAACTAAAAAACGTTAGTCCATCACCCATGCAAAAAATCATTCAATTCATCCTGCTCACACTTCTTCTTAATCTATTAGTCGCCTGTGGCCCTAAAGACAAATCAACTGAGACACAGGATCGTGAAAAAAAAGGACCGAAACCAACCCTGGTAACGGTCACACAGATACAAAATACACCCATTGAAATCACTGAATCCGCGATTGGTTCACTTGAGGGACTCATAGACCCTACTATCGCCGCAGAGGTTGCCGCACGTGTGGTTAAGGTTCACGTCAATCCTGGGCAGCCGGTAAAACAGGGGCAACTGATTGTTACTCTGGATGCAACAGATTTCAGCTTACAGCGTAATGAAGCCTTGGCAGAAGTGGCACGTATTG